>JAGBTW010000128.1 GCA_017631135.1 Alistipes sp. | reverse complement strand
TTAGAATCGACTCTGACGAGGCGGGCAACGTCCTCATTCGTGTGACGCAGCCATGGCAGGGCGAGGCAGTAGAGGAGCAGAGGCTTGCCATCTTCACGACAGAAGAGGAGGCGCGTGGGTACAAGGGCGAGCATATCGTAGGTGCAGCAAAGCGCATAGTCTGCATGTCGACGAGTCACATCGCTATGCTCGACGCTGTGGGCATGACAGATGCTGTGGTCGGCGTATCGGGCAAGCAGTACATAACCAACGAGGCGGTGGCGAACGACCCTGCGGTTAAGGATGTGGGCTACGACAGCAACCTTAACTACGAGCTGCTTGTTAGGCTCAACCCCGATGTGGTGCTTATGTATGGCGTCACGGCAGAGAACAGCGCGGTGACAGCCAAGTTGCGCGACCTCGGCATATCATATCTCTATCTTGGTGACTACACCGAGGAGTCGCCATTAGGCAAGGCGGAGTGGCTGGTTGCTATAGCCGAGATTGTGGGTTGCAGAGAGCGTGGCGAGGAGACATTTGCCGCCATAGCGGAGCGCTACAACGCCATAAAGAGCAACATCGCACACCACGACACAGCACCCAAGGTGATGTTCAACCTACCCTATCAGGATGTGTGGTACATGCCCGCAGATGGTAGCTACATGGTGCAACTAATAGAGGACGCTGGTGGCGCTTATATATATAAAGGTAAGAACACCTCGCGTGGCTCGGTGGCCATAAGTCTCGAGGAGGCGTACATGCTCGTGCAGAGTGCCGACCTATGGCTTAACACGGGGCAGTGCTCGACGATGGAGGAGCTACGACGCGCTGCACCCCACTTTGCAGATACGCGCGTGGTGCTTCGTGGCGAGGTGTACAACAACAATCGTCGTCGCACAAGTGCTGGCGGCAGCGACTTTTGGGAGTCAGCCATCGTGCGCCCCGATGTGGTGCTCGAGGAGCTCGCCGCAATTATTGCGGGCGAGGAGACCACACCCTACTACTACCAGCAACTACAATAACAATTAAGAGACTATGAGTCGTTCATCGCAAAACATACTACACACATCACTCTTTGTGGCTCTGGGTGTACTCTTTGTGGCTCTCGCCATCATCGACATGCTCGTAGGCCCCGAGGCTATACCCGTGCGCGAGGTCGTAGCATCGCTATGGGGCGATGTGAGCGAGGAGTATGCCACCATAATCTACAAGATACGCATGCCCAAGGTCATCGTAGCCATCGTCGCGGGCATGGCGCTCTCGGCAAGCGGTCTTCTTATGCAGACGCTCTTTCGCAACCCCTTGGCTGGTCCATACGTCTTGGGCATCAACTCGGGCGCAAGCCTTGGCGTGGCACTCTTCACGCTGGCAATGCCTTTGATGGCTTCCACAGCGCCATGGCTCTACAACATGGGCGTTACGGGCATGGCATGGATAGGCTCGGCAGCAATACTTCTTTTGGTCATGGCATTCTCGCGCAGGATAAAGAGCATAAGCGTGATACTCATCCTCGGCATGATGCTCGGCTCGGCAATATCGGCCGTCGTGGGCATACTGCAATACATGGGCACGGAGGAGTCGCTCAAGGCATTCGTAGTGTGGACAATGGGTTCGCTCTCGAATGTCACAACCACACAACTTCAAATCTTCGTTCCCGTGGTTATGGTGGGCATAGCGCTCTCATTCAGCGTTGTTAAGTCACTCAACATGCTACTTTTGGGCGAGAGCAATGCCCGCACCATAGGTCTTAAGGTGGGCATGGCGCGCACAATAATATTCCTTGCAACCACGCTTTTGGCGGGCACCGTGACCGCCTACTGCGGTCCTATAGGCTTCGTAGGACTCGCAATGCCCCACCTTGCGCGCATGACCTTCCGCACCTCGGACCACCGCATACTCATGCCCGCAGCCACGCTGTGGGGTGCTGTAGCCATGCTCATGTGTTGCTTGTTGAGCGACATCATCGCGCGATACAGCGTGATGCTACCCGTCAACACCATGACTGCGCTCCTGGGCGTGCCCATCATCATATTCGTTGTACTTCGTAACCGTAACAGACAATGATAGCCCTTAACGACATAGAGCTTTCGTTTGGCTCACGCACACTTATCAAGCACGCCACAACGCTCTTCACGCCTGGACTAACCGCACTCCTTGGTCGCAACGGCTCGGGCAAGAGCACTCTTCTGCGCGCCATGGCATCGTTAGGCAAGGCACAGAGTGGCACGATAACGCTTGATGGCGCAGATATAACCACCCTATCGACAGGAGAAATTGCACACCGCCTGGCGTATGTGAACACAGAGCGCGTGGCAGTGGACACGATGCGCGCCTACGACCTTGTGGCTATGGGTCGCGCGCCCTATACCGGTTGGAGTGGCAGGCTCAAGAGTCATGACCACGCTTGTGTGGAACACGCCATAACTCTCGCGGGTGTTGAGCACCTTGCAAATCGCTATGTAGAGACACTATCGGATGGTGAATACCAAAGAGTTATGATTGCGCGCGCACTTGCGCAGGACACCCCCACGATACTCCTCGACGAGCCCACGTCATACCTCGACATGCCCAACCGCTACGAGCTATGCTCACTCCTTGCGCGCCTTGCGCACGACGAACACAAGTGCATCATCTTCTCGACGCACGAGCTCGACATTGCCCTAACGCTTGCCGACACAATAGCCCTTGTCGACACCCCGCAGTTGCTACACATGCCCACGGAGGAGATGATAGCATCGGGGGCTATCGAACGACTCTTCAATAGCGAGCATGTAGGTTTTGATGCCTCGACGCGCTCGATACGCATGCTACAAAGGTAGCAGCACACCCTCAATCGGTGGGCGCAGAGCTATGTTGTGCCATAGTTTTTAGTTGAAAAGATAAAAAAAGTGTAAAAACTTTTGCCAAATAGAAAATTTTGCGTACCTTCGCACCCGCTAAACTGCTCACTTATATGTAGCTGTTAGTGGTAAGGCCCGTTCGTCTATCGGTTAGGACACAAGATTTTCATTCTTGAAAGACGAGTTCGACTCTCGTACGGGCTACACTTGGCGCGGCACACTTCGGTGTGGTGCGTGCGGTTATGATTTTTTTAGGAGCGGGCTAACAGCCTATCCGACAGCGACTACGGTCGTCTTGATGTGCCAGCTGACAGGCGCTTGGGGGGGGGATAAGCCCCAAAGAATCAGCAAAACAAAAGAAACATAAAAGTAAAAAATAAAAAAAGCAAAAAAACTATGGCAAACCACAAGTCATCAAAGAAGAGAATTCGTCAGACCGCAACAAAGCGTGCACACAACCGTCTTTACCACAAGACAACTCGTAATGCAGTTAAGGCATTGCGCAACACTTCAGAGCGCAGCGCTGCAGAGGCACTTTTGCCAAAGGTAAGCTCAATGTTGGATAAGCTTGCAAAGCACAACATCATCCACAAGAACAAGGCAGCTAACCTTAAGAGCTCACTCTCATTGCACGTTAACGCTTTGTAATTCAACGGTTACGCAAGCAATACAAGAGGTCGACTAAAAGAAATTTT
>JAGBTW010000127.1 GCA_017631135.1 Alistipes sp. | reverse complement strand
GAGGTTTTTGAGTAGCTTTTTCATTTTAGTATTCAAATATTTTGCGCACAGGTAGTATTTTGCACTGTATCTGCAAAGTTGTATCCAAAAATTGTTCTATTTAGGTTGATGCGAAGAGAAAAAATCTTAATTTTGTGGAAAATATTAGAGCACTATGGAGAAAAAGAGGATTGTTGTATTTACGGGTGCGGGTGTTAGCGCCGATAGTGGCATTGCGACATTTCGCGATGCTGATGGCCTTTGGGCGAACTATCGCATCGAGGAGGTGTGCACCCCTGAGGCACTCAAGAATAATCGTGCAAAGGTCATTGAGTTCTATAATATGCGTCGTCGCGAGGCACTTACCAAAGAGCCTAACGATGGACATCGCGCCATTGCCTCGATGGAGGAGTGGGCAGATGTGTGCGTGGTGACGCAGAATGTCGACAATCTGCATGAGCGCGCTGGCTCAACACGCGTGCTGCACCTCCATGGCGAGCTCATGAAGTTGCGCTCCGAGAAGACACCCTCTCTTATCTACGACATCAACGATGGCTGGGAGCAGGCGTTGGATGCCCGTGGTGAGGATGGGGCTTTATTGCGCCCTCATATCGTATTTTTTGGTGAGGATGTGCCGATGTTCGATGCTGCAACCAAGATAGTTGAGAGCGCCGATGTGCTTATCGTTGTGGGCACGTCGTTGGCTGTGTACCCCGCGGCGATGCTCGTCTATTATGTGCGAGATAAACAGGTACCAATCTATCTTGTCGACCCAGGTGAGCCCGATACGCGACTTATAAAGAACCCGCTTACGCACATCAAAGAGCGTGGTGCAGTGGGTGTCCCTAAACTCGTTGAACAACTCAAGAATGAGCTGGCTAAATAGGGTAGCGGCGCGCGCCGAGGAGCTTCGTGACTATTGTCGCAAGGAGGGTTATAACACAGATGTAGCTCTCTTTGTCGACCTGTCGCGCCATTCGGGTCGGCGTAGGTTCGTGGCGTGGAGCTTCGTGCAAAATGCCCCTATCTTTGCGTGCCCTGTGAGCCATGGTAGTGGCTCGCAACGGTCGCATGTCCGCTCTGCATGGGCTGCGGTATCGAATGAGGATGGCTCACACCTCTCTTCACTCGGGCGTGCTCTTGTCGCAGAACGCTATGAGGGTCGCTACGGCATTGCCTATCGCCTCGATGGCCTCGATGCTACCAACTCTAACCTTCGCCCCCGCTGTGTGGTACTTCACGGTTGGAGTCACACCACCTCCTTCCCAATCTATCCCCTTGCCACTGTTGGCAGCTTCGGCTGCCCCGTCCTCTCCCAAAGGATGATGCACCGTTTAGATCTCCTCCTCCAACACCACCCCAACGTAATCCTCGAGACTTTCTCGGTATAAGTCCAATAAAACCTATACAAAGATATGGTAATTGAAACGTCTTGGTTTACTCGGCGGTGAGGACAATGGGGGTGTTTTGCTCGGTGAGGGTGTAGAGAAGGTTAAGGTCGACAGGCTTTTCTACGCCATCCTCTTTGTAGTTGAAGTTGTATACTGTGCCATTGGCATCGGTATAGTAGAAGTCGATGCTATCATCCTCCCATGCAAACTGGTACTCATCGCGCAAGTTTAGCTCAAACCTGCCATCCTCGGTGATTGTAACTACGCCGATGCGAGCTCCCGTACGCAGACGCACAAATGCCACGAAGGCATCCTTGGGTATAGCGTAGTGCACACCATTCTTTTCGTAATATATTTCGCCCTTGATATGCTCTGTATCTACGTTGAAGGTCTTATCCCAAAAGACAATCCTATCCTTGTCGGTAGTGATGTGTATATCGCCACCTGCGGTGATTGATGTCTTCTTAAATGGCAGACACTTACGCTCACCACTTTGGTCGATGCTGCCCACTACATCCACCTTCTGACCAAACTTGTTGAACTGCACTTGTGACACATCCTTATTTGCCGCTGGGAGACTGCCATACTCATGTCCATGCTCGCGGTGACGGTCTACGGTGTAGATATATCGTCCTGGGATTGTGGGGTGGGGGCGTAGCTTGTCAACAGCTACTCCATTGCCGTTATTCGCTGCCTTTTCCCAATTGTCAGGGTAGCGGTCGTAGTCAATCTCGAGCATAGGAGCGTCGATATATACCTCGAAGTGGTCACCAAAGTTCTCGCCGAATGGATGCACCGAGCAGCCATCAGAGCCCTTGAAACTGGTTATGTCGAAGAGTATATCAACCTTCTGACCGGGCTTGTAACTAAAGACTACATCGTCAACACTCTCCTCTTGTGAGCCATGCTTCTCGTTGCTTAGCAGGGCGTTGTCGGTAGGTATGGTTGTTGCATCTGCTCTGCTGCCATCCCACACTTTTACCTGCGCCGCAAATCGGAAGGGGCGGTAGTGTGCAACGTCAAAGATTACGGAACGATACTCGTTACCCTGGTATGGTTTTGTGCCGTATGTCATATCCGTGCTATCGCGTGAGTTTGGATAGGCGTTATAGCTATATTGATTATTCGATGCAACGCGCACAACATCCTTATTATATGCACTATTTGTCAAGAAGTAGATGTTGTATGTTCCATCCTCCTGAAGGCCATATAGCTCCTCCTCTGTTGTTCCGTCTGTTTGATAGTTTTGTGTTCGGAATGCCATAACGCGACCATTCGTGCTCCAATGCTCCTCGCCAAAAAGTATCACATCACCATCCCATGCAAGGTCCTGAATCTCCTCGTATACGTCCTCGTTATGGTTGTAATATGTTCGATAGTCACTAAATGTCTTTGAGTATATCAAGAACTCATCACGTCCATTCTTATGCCACTGGTCACTTCCTGGATTGGCTGCGTGGTTAAGTGCTTTATATGTGCCATCCGCCTGTCGCTCCTGCAACATGATGGTAAAGACAAGGGGGTGGGCGCGCTTCTGTGGCACAAGCATATAGTATAACTCCTCGTCCTCGGCATAGGCGTTACCATATGATTGGAGGTTATCGACAAAGATTCTGCGGTGAGCATGCTCATAACCACTGAATATCGCATTTTTGGTGATTGTCTCAAAGAAGTTTGCCTCAAGGTGCACGCTCTCCATATCACCATCCGTGTGCTTGAGGATAGAACGCATGTGTAGACGATGCTTGCCTGGCTCGGTTACCGTATAGGCATATTTGTAGTTGATATCCTCCCAGTCGGCACCAAAGTAACCCTCTTCGCCCTTGATATAAACGGGTAGCTGTTGTCCAGAGTCGGAGCGCACATCGAGGTGGTTCGCCGAAACAAGCACCGTAAACGGGAAGAGTGCATCGGGACAAGTCTCGGGAACGGTAAACATCAGCGTGACATGCTCGTCAGCTACACCATACACCTGTGACGAGATCCACGATGGCGTGAAGTGCTGGGTGCGGATGATGTATATGGTGATTTTGCGCTGTAGCTTGCCATGCTTAATGAGCAATGAACCAACCTGTTGCTCATTACCCTCGTACATGGGGTATAGTCGCAAGGTCACCGTACCCTCGCCTGTTGATGTGTTGTAGTTGTTGGTGATGTTGTTATAGGCAACGTTGTTGTCTATCCATGTCACCGTGGGAGCTACGCTATCACCCTTGCCATTCTTGGTATATTTGTAGGGTAGTGTCCAGTTTGTACCGGCATACTCATCACTACCAAGTACATAGCTTGTCTGCTCCACCCACAGCGTCTCTACACCGTCCGAAATCTCGTTTACCCACTCATCGATAGAGATCCACGCATTGTTAGACGCTGCAGCCGTTAGTGCCTTCTCGAAGGTGTCCTGACCAAAGGTGAGCATACCCGTAATGGTAATGTTGTAGTGGTGGTTGCGGCGAATCATGAAGTTGCTGCCATCTTCGTTCTGCATAACCACGCGGTAGTACTTGTCATCGGCCTCGGTCTTACCCTTCGCATGACCCTTGATGATGACGCTAATGAGCTTATCGCCCGAGTTCTCGCTCTCGAAGATGTAGTCCGCAGACTTGGTGTTGATGTCCACGATGTCGGACATAAGCGCCTGATTGTTTGGCAGCGTAACAAAGTCCTCGGTCTCCTCCCACTCATCCACAAGGTCGAACTTTAGGTTGGGGTGGTGGGGCGCAACAGTGCCAAAGGCGGGGATGTTGACCGTGCGGAAGCCTGTGACAACAAACTCGTCGGTCTCCCAATCGTCGATAGTGACCTTCGCCTGATTACGAATAAGCTTAATACCATTGTACTTTGTGCCGTTTATCTCGTAGGATAGCTCTGCCAACTGATCGTGAATAGATTTGCTGCTTTGGCTATCGACCACGAAACGCGACCAATAGACAAGCATACCTGAACCACCCTCCATGTTTGCCACAACCATGCTCTCGGTCTGTCCAGGGAAGTCCTTCTCGTCGTAGAGACCGCTACTATGGTTGGCTAAAAAGTGGATGATATGCGTGTTGCTTGGTATTACAGCAGTGTACTTGCCATGCTC
>JAGBTW010000016.1 GCA_017631135.1 Alistipes sp. | reverse complement strand
GTTGTGCTCAAAGGGCTCCATGCGACCATCGAAGGCATCCAACGACATAGCGCCGATGTGGTCAGCCCACTTGCTCAAGCGCTGTGCGTTGATAAGCGAGTAGACGCCGTATGCCGACATGAACTGTGTGCCATTCAAGAGCGCGAGACCCTCCTTTGAGCAGAGAGTGATAGGCTCCCAGCCCATCTTCTGCATCATCACGCTACCCTCAACGACCTCGCCGTCAATCTCGACATGACCCAAGCCCAACAGAGGCAAGCACATGTGTGCCAAGGGTGAGAGGTCGCCCGAAGCACCCAACGAGCCCTGCTCGTATACCACGGGGATGATGTTGTTGTTAAACATATCTACGAGGCGCTCCACGGTCACGAGCTGCACGCCCGAGTGACCATAAGAGAGCGACTGCACCTTGAGCAAAATCATGAGGCGAGCAATCTCCGAGGGCACACGCTGACCAGTACCACAAGCGTGCGACATCATCAAGTTCTTCTGCAACTGCGACAAGCCCTCCTCCTCAACAGAGATGTTGCACAATGAGCCAAAACCTGTGGTTACGCCATATATGGGGCGACCTACGGTCTTGGTCTTTTGGTCGAGGTACTCGCGGCAGTGGTTGATGCGACGCTTTGCATCCTCGCTTAATGCCAACTTGTAACCCTTTGTCAATATCTCCTCTACGCGAGCGATAGTAAGACGCTCGGCACTAATATAATGAATCATAACTATCCTATTTATTCTCGTTATACACCTTATTGATAAGCTCCATGTCTGCGAGGTTGGGAAGCGTAACCTTCAAACCAGGTGTGCGCTCCATCTCGCGCTTGATGGCGAACATAGCACCCTCGTTACGCGCCCAGCTGCGACGTGCGATGCCGTTGTTCACATCCCACAACAACATCTCCTCGATGTGGCGTGCAGAGTCCTCCGAGCCGTCGATGACCATACCGAAGCCACCGTTCATAACCTCGCCCCAGCCTACGCCACCACCGTTGTGGATAGATACCCACGTTGCACCGCGGAATGAGTCACCAATGACGTTGTGAACAGCCATATCGGCACAGAACTGCGAGCCGTCATAAATATTCGAGGTCTCACGATATGGAGAGTCTGTACCTGACACGTCGTGGTGGTCACGACCAAGCACGATGGGCGCTGAAATCTCGCCGCGCTTGATAGCCTCGTTGAATGCCAAGGCGATGCGCGTGCGACCCTCCGAATCGGCATAGAGGATGCGAGCCTGTGAGCCCACGACGAGCTTGTTCTGCATAGCCTCACGAATCCAGTGGAGGTTGTCTGCCAACTGACCCTGAATCTCTGCGGGTGCCTCCTTTAACATCTCGTCCAACACCTCTGCTGCAATGCGGTCCGAAGTTATGAGGTCCTCCTCCTTGCCCGATGTACATACCCAACGGAATGGACCGAAGCCATAGTCGAAGAACATGGGACCCATAATATCCTGAACGTATGATGGATAGCGGAACTTGCCATCCTCGGCCATGATGTCAGCACCTGCGCGTGACGACTCCAAAAGGAAGGCGTTTCCATAGTCGAAGAAGTACATACCGCGCGCTGTGAGTTTGTTTACAGCAGCCACATGGCGACGCAACGACTCGCGCACACACTCGTGGAAGCGCTCGGGCTCCTCTGCCATCATGCGGTTAGACTCCTCGTACGAGTAGCCCACGGGGTAGTAACCACCCGCCCATGGGTTGTGCAACGA
The DNA here is from genome assembly GCA_017631135.1 of Alistipes sp. Classification (GTDB taxonomy): domain Bacteria; phylum Bacteroidota; class Bacteroidia; order Bacteroidales; family Rikenellaceae; genus Alistipes. The sequence goes on along the minus strand of JAGBTW010000016.1, from coordinate 14,739 downwards.
TGTCTGGTCAGAGCCAAGGTCTACGTTGATATCCTCCTCGGCAAGACGCTCCCAGAGGTCTACGACATTGCCAACGTATGCAAACGAGATAACCTCCTTGTTCTCCACAGCCTGCTTAACGCGAGGAATAAGCTCGTCGAGTGACGAGTACAACTCGTCTACCCAACCCTGCTTGTGACGCTTCTCGGCTGCAGCGATGTTCACCTCGGCAGTGATGCTAACAACGCCCGAGATGTTACCCGCCTTGGGCTGTGCACCCGACATACCACCAAGACCCGCTGTCACAAACAACATACCCTTCAAGTCCTTCTGTCCGGGCTTCATGCGCTTGCGTGCAGCGTTCATCACGGTGATTGTTGTGCCGTGCACGATGCCCTGAGGGCCGATGTACATGTACGAACCCGCTGTCATCTGACCATACTGCGACACACCAAGGGCGTTGAAACGCTCCCAATCATCCTGCGATGAGTGGTTGGGGATGACCATACCGTTGGTTACGATAACGCGAGGCGCATCCTTGTGCGAGGGGAACAAACCGAGGGGGTGACCCGAATACATAACGAGTGTCTGCTCGTCGGTCATCTCTGCCAAGTACTTCATAGCCAAGCGATACTGTGCCCAGTTCTGGAACACCGCACCGTTACCACCGTATGTGATAAGCTCGTGGGGGTGCTGCGCAACTGCCTTATCGAGGTTATTCTGAATCATGAGCATGATAGCTGCAGCCTGACGCGAGCGTGCGGGGTACTCGTCGATAGAGCGCGCATACATCTCGTAGTCGGGGCGCAAGCGGTACATGTAGATGCGACCATAGCGCTTCAACTCATCCAAGAACTCGGGAGCGAGCTCGGCATGGTGCTTCGCGGGGAAGTAGCGAAGGGCATTTGCCAAGGCGAGCTTCTTCTCCTGGTCCGAGAGAATATCCTTGCGCTTGGGTGCATGGTTGGCGTTGGGGTCATACGCCTTGGGCGCGGGCAATGAATCGGGAATACCCGCTAATATATCTTTCTGAAAATCTGTCATAATATTTATTTTTTTTGAAGGTAGTGTCCAATAGATTTATCAGACACTACCAATTTGGTTGAAGTCGTATAACAAGAGCTAATTTTAGGCTTGCGAAGACTCGAAAACCGCAGTTTACTAGACGTAAATGAGGATTTTCGAGGCAAGCATATTTGTTGAGAGAATAGTGCAGATACAACGCTCGGCGAGTTTCGAGGCGATGGGCTGTACTTAAGCGTACTGCTCATTGCCGAGATAATTCGTTAGCGGTAGTAGATGCGCTGTTATATCAACAAAGAACGACAAAGTAGCCTTATTAGACGGCTTCTCTACTTTATTTTAGATTCCACCACTGCCAAGATCTCTGCCTCGGCTTTCTGTGCAAGGGCCTGAATCTCCTCTGCCTCCTTGACCAAAGCATCAGCAACAGCTCTATCCTTGAGGCCCGCAGCGTTAATCTTAACATTGAGGCATGCACCCATAACTGCAGAGCGTGCAGCCAAAGCACCTACACCAGCGTCAGATACAGAGTTGGGGTTACCCTCCTCGGCCATAGCGCGAACAACATCGAATGCCTTGTATGCAGCCTTCATAGTGCGGAGAGGCACCTGGGTAGCGTAGAGCGTAGCAGCCTCCATAGCCTCGGCGCGTGCAGCCTTCTCCTCGTCTGTGCCCTTTGGCATGCCGAATACGTCCATAATCTTGTTGAACGCCGCAGTATCCTCGTCTACCAAGTAGAGCAACTCGTTCATAACACCCATGCCGTTATCTGCCCAGTTAGAGAAGTACTCCCAGCGGTCATCCCAACCAGCCTTGTGTGATGAGAGGTTGGCAACCATAGTGCCGAGCGCAGCAGCCAAAGCACCCATGTATGCAGAGATAGAGCCACCACCAGGTGCGGGTGACTCGCTTGCAGTCTCCTCCGCAAAGCCTGTGCATGTCATATCAACGAGCTTCTTAACGCCCTTCTGCTCCTCTGCCTCAAGGATATACTCTACAACCTTCTCCTCGGGCTTGAACTCCTTGAGGTTAGAGAGACCCATGCTCTCGATAGCTATGCGCACCAACTCGCGCTCTGGAAGACCTGTTGAGCGGTTCTGCTTGCGCAAGAAGTGACGACCAGCATCCACCAAGCAGCTCTTGGGAACAAGACCCACAATCTCGGCACCTGTTACGCGCACGCCACGAGCATCTGCCGCGCGGCATACCTCGTCAAACGCCACATGAAGAGGCGTGATAGAGAGATTTGTCATATTCATAGAGACCTGTGCAATGCCATACTCCTCGATGAACCAGCCGATAGCCTTACATGCCTTGAGTGTACCAGGCTTCATGATGGTGTTGCCGTTCTCGTCCTTCATGATTTTGCCTGTGATGGGGTTACCCTCGCGCATGGGGCGACCCTTCTCGCGCACGTCAAACGCAATGGCGTTAGCACGGCGTGTAGATGTAGTATTGAGGTTGTAGTTTACAGCAACAAGGAAGTCGCGCGCACCAACTGCCGTAGCACCTGTCTTTGCAACACCCTCATCGTAGGGGCGAGCACCAAAGTCGGGCTTGCGCTTCTCGTCCATCATCTTCTCGGGCAATGCCTCATACTCACCAGCACGGCACACAGCGAGGTTACGACGCTCGGGAGTGAATGCTGCAGCCTCGTAGCAGTATGTAGGAACGTTTGTCTCCTCCGAGATGCGCTTTGCAAGAGCACGTGCGAGCTCTGCACACTCCTCCAAAGTGATGCCCGATACGGGAATCAAGGGACATACGTCGCAAGCACCCATGCGGGGGTGAGCACCCTTGTGCTGACGCATGTCGATAAGCTCTGTTGCGCGCTTGATAGCAGCAACCGCTGCATCGCACACAGCCTCGGGCTCACCGACAAAGGTTACTACGGTGCGGTTTGTAGCCTCACCTGGATCGACATCCAAGAGCTTTACGCCCTTTGCTGCGTCGATAACGTCTGTAATCTGCTTGATGACCTCTGCGTTACGACCCTCCGAGAAGTTGGGCACGCACTCAATAATTCTTTTCTGCATAGTTTTAGGTTTTATTTAGTTGTTAGTTATTTGTTCTTGTTTTGTTTTCTAGTAACTGCGTTAGGCTTGTTAGTGTGTATGTCATTCTGAACGTTAGTGAAGAATCTCCTCGAAGCCGACAAGAGCAACAGTACATTGTGTACACTCGTTTAGGAGATCCTTCGACTACACTGCGTTTCGCTCAGGATGACAATCTCCACTACCCAAATTTGTTGTCAAAAGGGGTTAGATTTGGCAATTTGTCGCAGGCTGAAAAAGCGGTGTTTACTCGTGCGTAAATGAGCATTTTTCAGACAAGCAAAGTGTCGAAGATAGCCCCTTATCACAACAAATTATAGGTTATAGTCGACATCTACCCTTTCGAGTCTACGCTCCTTGCAGTAGTCGCTGATTACGACATGAAGGGGATGAACCTTGTATGCCTCCATCTTCTCCCACGACTCAAAGTCGGCAGTGAGTACAGCATCGTAAGATGAGGCAGTATCTTTGATGTTCACGCCCACCTCGGCGCGAAGGAGACCATCAATCTTACCGTTAAGTGCCTCGAGGCGGCTCTTCATCTCGTTTGCAATCTCGCGTGGTGTCTCTGCCATATCGCGGCGGAACTTCCACATTACAATGTGTCGTATCATGCTATTTAGGTTTACAGTTTCAAATAATATTGTTCAATCACACAAATATATGAATAATTTTCCTAAACATAGCAAACGTAAATTCTCTTTTTTACCTACGGTAAAGATTTTTTTTGTTCGCCACCCCGCTACACAGCAAAAAAAAGGTTGACTAAAACGACTTTTAGCCAACCATATAATCAATGTGATATTGAATAAAAATGGACTGTACTCGAGCGTACTGCCCATTGCAGAGATAATTCGTTAGCGGTAGTAGATGCGCTGTTATATCAACAAAGAACGACAAAATAGACTTTTTATTCAGTATCATTTTACGCGTATCATGTTAATACCGTCGCGGATGGGGACGATGACATTATCGACACGCGGGTCATCCGCCACCATGCGGTTAAACTCCACGATAGCCTCCGTGTGTTTATCGTTGTGGGCGATGGGCTCTGCGACCTTACCGTACCAAAGGATGTTATCCGCCAGCATCACCGAGTCACTACGCACATAGCCACCATCCATAAGCATATTGTAGTAAGCGGGATACTCGCGCTTATCACCGTCGATAAATACCATGTCGTAGACCTCGCCAAGCGTGGGGACTACATCGAGTGCCGAGCCTACATGCTGGCGTATGCGATGACCATAACCCGACTCGTCGAAGTACTTTGCTGCTATATCTTCGAGCTCATCATCGACCTCTATAGTGTCGAGGACGGCATCATCCTCCAAACCACGTGCAATGCTCAATGCCGAGTAGCCCGTGAACGTGCCTATCTCCAATACGCGCTTGGGACGCATCATGCGCACAAGCATCTCAAGGAGCTTGCCCTGCACATGTCCCGAAATCATGCGTGGGTTTATAACGCGCAGGTATGTCTCACGCTCGAGGCGGTGCATAAGCTCCTCCTCGGGCTTTGTGTTATCCAAAATATACTGCTCTAACTTATCCATAACTACTTATAAATCAATCGTGACATATTACCGAGGCAGTCAGCGGCGACATCACAAATCTGCGACGCTGTGATTGCCATAACCTTCTTATACGCCTCCTCGAGGGTGTCTATATCCTTGTACAAAAGGTAGCTCTTGCCCGCACCTAACATATAGCCCTCGTTGGCCTCCATCGAGATTGCCATCTGTGCAACAAACTGTCGCTTGGCAATGGCAAGACGGCGCGGTGTGATATGCTCGCGACAGAGGCGCGCAACCTCACTCTCGATAAGCTCCACGCACTGCGCAGCATTGTCGTGGTCCGACGAGAAGTAGATGCCCACGATGCCCGTATCGGAGTAGGGCGTATATGTCGCCTCGACATTATACGACAGACCATGCTTCTCGCGTAACAAGATATTAAGCAGCGAGTTAGCCGAGGGTCCACCAAGGATATTTAGCGCTAATGCTAAAGGCAGACGGCGCTCATCGCGTATGCCATAGCCACGCGTGCCGATGATGCCATGAGCTTGGTGCGTATGGCGCGAGAGGCGCTCATCGAAAGCCTCGTATGGCGCGGGAGCTACACGCTCAAACTCGCGCTTCGTAGGCTTGAAGCCACCAATATATCGTTCGGCGACACTCTGTGCCGTAGCGGCAGAGAAGTTACCGATAGAGGAGAAGACCATTTGGTCGGTGGTGTAGGTGCGACCCACGAACGAGTGCATGCTCTGCGACGTGAAGCGCGCGATGGAGGCCTTCGAGCCAAGGATGTTGTGACCGAGCTCCGAGCCCCTAAATATCAAGTCCTCAAAGTCGTCATATATGCGCTCCGAGGGCGAGTCCTTGTATGAGTTAATCTCGTCGGCAATAACCTCGCGCTCCTTCGCAAGCTCGCGCTCGGGGAACGTAGAGTTAAATATCACATCGCCAATAAGCTCCACGGCGCGCGACAGGTCGCGACGCAACACCGTGGCGTGCAGCGTAGTATCCTCCTTTGTGGTGTAAGCATTAAGCTCGCCACCGAGGTTTTCGAGGCGGCAGTTCACCTGGTACGCCTTGCGGCGCGCAGTGCCCTTGAAGAGCGCATGCTCAACAAAGTGGGCAATGCCATACTCTCCGCGATGTTCATCGCGCGAGCCAGCATTCACAACCATGGCGCAGTGCGTAACACCACTACGCACCTGACGGTGTATGCCCCTTATACCATTAGAGAGTGTATATGTCTCAAACTCTTTCATTCTTGATGCTTTAATAAGTAGTGACCTGTGTAGCTCTCCTTGCAAGCCATCACATCCTCGGGCGTGCCAGCCACGACCACCCTACCGCCATCAACACCCGCCTCGGGACCAAGGTCGATGACCCAGTCGGCACACTTGATGACATCCATGTTATGCTCCACGACGACAACGCTATGACCACGCTCGATGAGTGCATCAAAAGCGCTCAACAGACGGCGTATATCGTGGAAGTGGAGACCCGTGGTGGGCTCATCAAAGATAAACATCACGCGCTCCGACGACTTATCCTTCGTGAGGAACGAGGCGAGCTTCACGCGCTGCGACTCGCCGCCCGAGAGGGTCGAAGAGGATTGTCCGAGCTTGACATATCCAAGACCCACATGCTGCAGTGGAAGTATGCGGTCGACGATGCGCTTGCAGGTTGCATTGGTTTTATCCTCGCCAAAGAACGCAAGAGCCTCGTCCACAGACATATTCAAAATATCGTAGATATTCTTTCCGCGATACTTAACCTCAAGGATTTCAGGCTTGAAGCGCATGCCACCACACGCCTCGCACGTGAGCTCAACATCTGCCATAAACTGCATGCCCACCTTGATGACACCCTCGCCCTCACACTCCTCGCATCGACCGCCAGGCATGTTGAACGAGAATGCCGTAGCCGCTATGCCCGTATGCTTCGAGTAGGGCTGGTCGGCAAAGAGCTTTCGTATCTCGTCGTAGGCCTTGATGTAGGTGACGGGGTTAGAGCGCGTAGACTTGCCAATGGGTGACTGCGACACCATCTCCACACTCTGCAGCTGTCGCTTATCGACATCTATACCATCGTGGTCGCCAGGCGTGAGCGTAGTCTCCGAGAGTATGCGCTTAAGCGCTGGGAAGAGCACATCATCCGCCAGCGAAGACTTGCCCGAGCCCGACACACCTGTAATGCATGTCAGCACACCAAGCGGAATCTCTACATCTATGTTTTTCAGATTGTTATGTCTTGCACCGCGCACCCTAACGACACCCGCATGGGCTCGTCGGCGCTGTGGCACCTCGATGACTCGTCTACGCGTGAGGTAGTCCGCTGTAAGCGAGTTCTTCGCCTCGGCAATCTTCTCGGCAGGACCGCTATAGACGACCTCGCCACCACCAACACCCGCCTCGGGACCTATATCTACAATCCAGTCGGCAGCACGCATAACCTCCTCCTCGTGCTCCACGACAATAACCGTATTATCCAAGTCGCGCAACTGCTTCAATACGCCAATCAAGCGATTTGTATCCCTCGGGTGCAAGCCTATGCTCGGCTCATCGAGGATATACATCGAACCAACGAGGTTGCTACCGAGCGACGTAGCGAGGTTTATGCGCTGCGACTCGCCACCCGACAACGACACCGACAAGCGGTCGAGGGTCAAGTAGTGGAGACCCACCTCGATAAGATAGCCAAGGCGGCTGCGTATCTCCTTAAGCACACGCTCCGCAGTCTTTGTGTCGTGCTCGTCTAGCTGTAACTCATCGAAGAAGTGCATCAGCTCGCCCACGGTCATCTGCACCAACTCCGCGATATTGCGACCACCGACCTTGACAAACAGCGCCTCGCGCTTGAGGCGATTGCCATGACACTCGGGGCAGAGCGTCTTACCCATATATCGCGACTTAAGCACCCTATATTGCACTTTATGTCGCTGTGTATCAATATAGTCAAAGAAGGCGTCGATGCCATAGAAAAACTCCGTGCCGTGCCACAACATATCGCGCTCGGCATCCGTAAGTGCATGGTAGGGCGTATGAATTGGGAAGTTACACTTCGCGGCATTGAGCACCACATCCTGCTTCCAGCGACTCATCGTGACACCATTCCAGCAGACCACAGCACCATCGTAGACGCTCTTCGACTTATCGGGCACAACAAGGTTTTCGTCGATGCCCATAACCTTGCCATAGCCCTCGCACAAGGGGCATGCGCCAACGGGGTTATTGAACGAAAAGAGGTGCTCCGTAGGGCGCTCGAAAACGACACCCTCCTCATCATAGCGAGACGAGTAAGTTTGAACCCTATCGGTTATTATGTGCACCACGCCCGAGCCATAGCCCATGGCGCGCGCCACAGAGTCTGTAATGCGCGACACCGAGTCCTGCTCGTGGCTCACAATTATGCGGTCAACGACAATCATCAACTCGTCGAGCGACATATCGGCACTCACCTGTGGCATGAACTCCTCAACGAGCATCACCTCGCCACGATAGCGCACACGGTTTACGCCATCCTCCATAAGTGTGAGGATGCGCTCCACGATGCCCTCCGACTGCTTCAACAGCAGCGGTGCTGCCACGACGACCCTCTCGCCATCGCTCAACGAGAGCACCCTATCGACCACATCATCAACCTCATAACAGCGTATCTCAAGTCCCGTAGTGGGCGAATAGGTGCGACCCACACGCGCAAATAGCAACTTCAAGTAGTCGTATATCTCGGTTGTTGTGCCCACCGTAGAGCGAGGGTTGCGCGAGATTACCTTCTGCTCAATGGCAATGGCGGGGGCTATGCCCTCAATCATGTCGACATCGGGCTTCTCCACCCTGCCCAAGAACTGACGCGCGTATGCCGAGAGGCTCTCGACATAGCGACGCTGACCCTCCGCAAAGATAGTATCAAACGCCAATGTCGACTTTCCCGAGCCCGACAAACCCGTCACCACGACAAGATTGTTGTGCGGAATCTCGACATCCACATTCTTGAGATTATGCACCCTCGCACCCTTTATGACTATTTTGTTTTCCAAAGTTACTTAAAAACTTAAACCAGTAAATCAGCAAATATAATGATATATTTAGAATGGCAAATCTACAAAATATTGAGACATTGTGTCCGATAAAATATTACCACAGACGTTACTACCTAATATTTTAGATTGTTTCTGCAATCTGTCAATATACTCTCTTTGCTTAACTACATCCAAAATCTCCTCTTTGCGAGCTTTGCTTACTTCTAAATAAGCATCTTCTTGATCAATACCAAGAAAACGGCGACCCAAAAGATTAGCAGCAACACCTGTGGTACTACTTCCCGCAAATGGATCCAATACCCACGCTCCAGGTTTAGTTGAAGCCTGAATGATGCGACAAAGCAAGTTGAGAGGTTTTTGTGTAGGATGCTTGCCACATGACTTTTCCCACTTCGCTATTGCTGGCAAGTTCCAAACATCTCGCATTTGAGTACCACCGTTAATATCCTTCATTAACTCATAATTGTAATAATGAGGAGTCTTTGCATCTTTACGAGCCCACAATATATATTCTGCAGAGTGAGTAAAATAGCGACATGATAAATTGGGAGGAGGATTTGTCTTCACCCAAGTTATGCAGTTCAAAACCTTAAAGCCCAACTCCGTAAGGCAGCGAGCAATTGAAAATATATTATGGTATGTTCCACTTATCCAAATAGTACCACCTTCTCGTAATTTACGTTTACATGCCAACAACCACTCTTTGTCAAACATGTAATCAGCATCACAGCCATGCGACCTATCCCAATCTCCCTTATTGACACAAACCATTCTACCACTATGAACGGATATACCTCCATTTGATAAATGATATGGAGGATCAGCAAAAATCATATCGAACTTAAATTCAAAAGAATTTAAGAGTTCGATACAATCACCTTTCAAGAGTGTGAATTGTCTATCAATGGAACGATAATATGGGACTATCATTGCTCCAACTTTATATCTCTAATGAAATCAGAAATAGAGACTAAATTATAAACCCTAGGGATTATATTATAAGCCTCCTCTAATTTATTTTTCGCAGAATACCATCCTCTACCATCAGTTATCCACACAAACTCATAATTTGGATATTGGTTAATTTTAGGTGCAATATCTGAATATGACCTTGCTGTTTCGTTCAATTTTGAGCCACCTCCATTATAATAGTTTGTCTCAATAAGATATGTTTTGTGTGGTGTTTTTATAACAAAGTCAAAACGCTTCAGATCTGCGCCTAAAGCTTTTATTTCTGGGAACTCTGTACTATTTACCTCCATAGCAAATGCAATACCCGCATCTTCAAATTTCTTTGCTACTGCAGATGCCATAATGCCTCCACCACGATTCTTTCTAGCATTTGTATCAAGTCCTACCTCAACACCAAACACATAATCTACTAAATTGGTGATTTTCTTTGAAGAAAACACCTCTGCCAATCCTGTACGCTCAACATATTGACAAATAGAATCGATATTTGTAAAATACGATTGTATCAACACTGGACTATATTTATCATTGAGGACTTGTTTGCTATCTGTAGAACGCACCGCCACTAAAATATCAAGCACCTCAAACGTTGCAGGGTTCTCTGCATATAATTCAGTAATAGCTTGTCTCAAATCAGTCTTACCCAACAAATAGTTTAATTGATTTAGTTTAATAGCTATTTTTGAAACATTACGCGACACCTTCTCAAAATCTGTCAAAGACTCTAAAGTAACATTAGTTTCGCTTAATTGGGACATGAACAAATTAAAGTCTTTCATACGCATTTACAATATTTGATATCATGATTTCAGATACACATCCGCGATTACATGGATTTGCATTAACGAATCTAGTTGCCGACACTCTTTTAATATAAAACTTGTTATATATGTAATCAAAAAATGAGACTCCAGACTCTTCAATTGGATCAGAGTTACTCGCAATAAACACCGAGCCTTTATCCGCTATACGCATACAAAAATCTCGAAGTCTCATTTGTTCATCATCATTAAAACCAGTCTTTGCATACGCCGTGAACGACGAAGTTTCTGATATTGGTTTGTATGGTGGGTCTAAATAGTAAATAACATTTTCCCCTGCAAAAGCCTCTGTCAAAGAAAAATCTCCACAGAGTATTTCAACATTCTGCAGCAGATTGGACACGGCTAATAGATTATCTTTATCACATATTTTAGGGTTTGAATATTTACCATGAGGCACATTAAACTCACCCTTGGAATTTACACGATACAGACCATTAAAACATGTTCTATTTAAGAATATAAACAATGCTGCCATTTCTACATCGGAACATGCCTTACTATTAAATAGACTTCTTTTCTCCAAGAAGTAATTCTTACGTTCCTCTACATCTAACAACAAGTATTGTTTTTGTATGCTATCTAAATGTTCTATCAAATCGTTCACTCTCTTTTGTATAACACGATAAGTACAAATGAGTTCTGAATTTATATCATTAATAATAGTTCTTTTTATATTAGGATATGACTGCAAAATCCAAAATAACACCGCACCACCTCCAACAAAAGGCTCAATATAGGTAACATTTTCACGTAAATGCAAATCCTCTGGAAGTGATTTTTTAATCTCTTCCAACAACTGGGTTTTACCACCAACCCACTTAACAAAAGGTCTTGCTACCATCTCTTTCATAAAAGTATTATACTACCTCTACCGTTGCGCCGTCGACCTTGCCGAGGCGGCCGATGAGCTGTTCGCTCTCCGACTCGCGCACCAAGAGGCGCATCTTGCATGCGTTATCAAACTCCTGACTCACAACACGCGGTTGCAACTCCTTGACAATGCGCATTATATCGTTCATAACAAAGTACGAGAACTCCACATCGACCGTCACATCCACCGTCTTCTCGATTATCTCGCACTCGGCCAACACCTGCGCCGTAGACTCCTTATATGCAGCAATAAGACCTGGCACACCAAGCTTCGTGCCACCGAAGTAGCGCACCACTACAACCAGGATATTTGTCACCTCGTTCGAGAGCAACTGACCCAATATGGGCTTACCAGCCGTAGAGGAGGGCTCGCCATCGTCGTTTGCCCTAAACTGCTCACCATGAGGACCTAAACGCCACGCATAGCAATGGTGCGTGGCATCGAACCACCTCTTGCGAAGGGCATCGAGGTGCTCCTTAATCTCGTTCTCGGTCTCCACGGGGTAGGCATACACCAAGAACTTGCTGCTCAACTGGCGATATGTTGTCTCTGCCGCGCGGGCAATGGTCTTGAAGCTATCTGAAGCCACGGTATATAGGGTATTCTATAGGTTACTCTATCTTTGTGAATATGCGCTCCCAGCGCACGCCCTCGCCCGCGGGGTCCACCGAGAACCACACATACGAGGCACGACCAACGATATGGTCCTCGGGCACAAAGCCCCAGAAACGCGAGTCGAGAGAGCCGTGGCGGTTGTCACCCATCATGAAGTAGTAGTCCATGAGGAATGTATAGTGGGTAGACTCCACGCCATCGATATATACCTTACCATCTTTCTGCTCCACGATGCGCTGCTCATACACCGCGATGCAACGACCATACATAGCCATATTCTCGGGTGTGAGCTCTATCGTGTCACCCGCCTTGGGCACCCATACAGGTCCGAAGTTATCGAGGTTCCACTTTGCTGACTCACCACGCTTGAGGTGGGGTATGAGGTAGCCCGCAGGGGTGTTACCCGCCTTTATGGGCTCGTCTGCCGCATAGTTCTTAATAGCGTCATCCGTAATTGGGGCGGGGGCAAGCTGACCGTCGTAGTCGAGCATGGGGTTTATGGGCTTGCGCGTCTTGCCATTTATATATGAGTACTGGCGCTTGGGCACATACTTCTCCTTTATGCCATTGGTGTAGACCACGCCATCGACAATCTCGAGCGAGTCGCCCGCAACAGCCACACAGCGCTTGATGTAGTTCTCCTTCTTGTCCAAGGGGCGCACAACGACGGTAAAACGCTCCGAGATACTCTTGCGACGCTCTGCCTCGGTTGCACCAAGCTCGGGTGAACGCAACAGCTCGTAGTAGCTCACCGCGGGCATCTCCAAAACCACGGTATCACCCTCGGGATAGTTGAACACAACGACATCGCCACGCTTAACATCGTCTGTTGCTGCAAGGCGACGATAAGAGCGCTCCCAGGCTGTCGAGAACGAGGGCTTCGTATCGTTTAGGGGCATGGTGTTGTGCACAAAAGGGAATGACAATGGGGTCATGGGCACGCGAGGACCATACGCCACCTTGTCCACAAGGATGTAATCACCCGCCATGAGTGTACTCTCCATAGAGCTTGTGGGGATAACGAACATCTGGAACCAATACAACTGCACGAGCGTTGCCACAACCGTAGCAAAGATGATGGCATGCACCCAGCTGTATAGCCATGCGTAAATCTTTGTCTCCTCCTTAATCTCGTTCCATAGGGCATAGCCAAAGACTAACGCCACGACAATCCACAACACCACAGCATCGCTATTCCAGCGGAACACAAGCATGTAGACAAGCACGCCCACAATAAGTGCAAACACCAGCGCGCACCACACAGCCCACGCCACGCGCCACCACGCATATTTCGCCGAAAGACTCTTATGCAACGTCGCAATGCGCTTTGTTATGTAGTAGTCAAAAGTGAGGGGTAGCACCACAAAGAGCGACCACCATGCGCCATACCACACCGCAAAGAGCGAGAGTATGAGTGCCACAACCGCAAAGGCAAGCCAACGGTTTGTTAGCCAACCCTTGACCATGCCATATATATCCTTTATCTTATTCATATACAATCGTTTACTCTACAACAAGTCATCCATCGTGTGCACACCGCTCTTATTAGCCAAGTACTCGCCCGCAATCACCGCACCCATAGCCAAGGCACGACGGTTTACTATCGAGTGGTTGAGCTGCAGGAAGTCATCTGCCGAGGTGTAGGTGATGGTGTGTATACCTGGCACCATGCCCTCGCGGAACGACTCAATCTCGAGCTGCTCTGCCAACTCGGGCGCGCTGTTTACCCACTCGCTCTTGCGCTCGAGGTTTTCTATAATACCCTCGGCAAGTGTAATGGCTGTGCCACTGGGGGCATCCTTCTTCCACATGTGATGCGTCTCCTCGATGCGCACATCATACTCGGGATAGTTGTTCATCAACTCCGCGAGGCGCTTGTTGAGTTTGAACATCATGTTCACGCCAATAGAGAAGTTCGAGGCATAGAATAGCGCACCGCCATTTGTTGCCGCCTTCTGCTTCATCTCCGCAAGATTCTCGAGCCAGCCAGTCGTGCCACACACTACCCTACCACCTGCATCAAGCACCGTGCGCACATTCGCTGTTGCTGTTGCTGGCGTTGTGAACTCAAAGCAGACATCCACACCCTGCAAGTTCGTTGCCGTAAGCTCGTCGGCATTTACCTCGTCTATGATAAGCACCACGCTGTGACCACGCTCCGCAAGTATGCGCTCAATCTCACGACCCATCTTACCATGACCTATAATTGCACATTTCATAACTATAATGTTTTGTTTTTCACTACACTTTAACACGTTACACACAGCCCATATTTGAGATATGGCTATAATCGTGGTAAAGGTACGAAAAAAAACTCAAAACTGCGTAAGGTGAATTAAGAAAAGTGAAATCACAATTGAGACATAAGGGAATTAAGTGACGTAAGAGACTTAAGCGAGGTCGCGGACGACCGACAATGCCATCCCTTCTCGCACGGTTTTAAGAGTAGTGATGAGTAGTAATGAGTAGCAAAGTGGTTGCGACACCGTCGCAACGGTGCGCTTCGGAATAAATAAAGTGGGGCACAAGCAACGGTCTATTTACACTCATTAGCGTGAAACCCGATTTTTCAGGAAAAGGTTACAAATACATTGCTCGACAAAAAAACATTAGCGTGAAACCCGATTTTCGTCAGAAGGGGTTAGGCTTGGTCTCGACATGAAAAAGCCACCGATGGGTAGTACTTTGCGTACGTCCCAGTGGTGGCTTTGATTAAGAGGCCGAGAATGACCCCTTATCACGAAAATCGCTACTTTACTTCCTCAAATTCTACATCCTCGGGCTGCTGTTGCTGCGCCTGCTGCTCGGCACCCTGACCTGCGTTGGGGTTACCCTGCGCCTGCTGTGC
>JAGBTW010000126.1 GCA_017631135.1 Alistipes sp. | reverse complement strand
TTCATTCAGAAGAAGATGGATAGATTGGATCGCTTTGTCGATGAGAGAGCGGGTGATGTAGAGGTGGTATTGCGTCTCGATCCCGACTCGGAAAAGGGCAACAAAGTAGTAGTAGTTTCGCTCCATGTTCCTGGTGGCGACATCCGCGTTGAGGAGCGAGCATTCACCTTTGAGGAAGCGATAGATAATTCAATGGATATCATTAAGAGACAGCTCGAGAAGGCAAAGGCTAAATTCGAGAAGTAATCTTCAAAAAGAGAGAATAAATCTTTTTTATATTAAGTATTAATTAAGGTTGGTTGGGGTTGACTAAAGTGTCTTTAGTCAGCCCCGCTTTTTTTAATGCACCGATGGCAAGGATGGGAATTAGTAATGAGTAATTAGCAATTAGTAATACATTGATAATCAGTGTTGTCATGCTGAACGGTAGTGAACGCTGTGATTAAGCCATGAGCAGAACAAGTGTGCTTGTTATGCCATGGCGGAGCAGGGTAGAGGAACTCAAGCATCTCTCGGGCAGTATGACCGTCGACCGAGTCGGAGACCTGGAGATCTTTTGCTCAAGATAAACACTTTCTACCTATTCTACTCTCGCTACTCCCAAACTACTCTTGTTAATGAGGGTGGGTAGTGAGGGGTAGTGTTAGGGTAGAGCGGTGGTTGCGGTGCGCTTGCGCCGCAACGGCGCGCTAATAGCCGTTTCGCCCGCATTAATGTATTTTTTCTAAACGACGATAAAGTGTTCTAAAGGTCGTGCAAAGCGGTTTTGAATGGGAATTATGGGTGGTTTAAGCTGCAATTTTCGAGTGTGTGTTTTTAAGGACTATTGTTTTATTGAAAAAAAACGCTTATCTTTGTAATGATTAATGCCCCAAAGGCATTTTATTATTCACACGAAAACACACTAAACTTAATTTAACATTTTACAACTATGAAGAAATTTTTTCGTTTTGTGATGCTCGCTGCTGCGCTCTTTACAGCAACAAGCCTCTCTGCACAGGAGGATCCCCAGAAGCAGACTGTTATCATCGAGCCTTTCACAAAGTCTCCACTTGTGACTTACACAGCAACTGACAACGTTCGTTCTGCTGTTATCACTGGTTTCTCTGAAATCAATCGTTTTTACATCGTTGACGCATTGACTGACTCTCGCCTTAAGGGTCTCTTCGATGAGGGTAGCTACGAGGATGTAGTTACAGAGAGCAACTGGCAGACAGAGAGCACAGCCGCTTACAAGGCAGTTAATGCTAACTTCTTGCTCAAGGGTCAGGTTGAGATGTTGGAGCACGAGTACAAGGTTAGCGACAGCGGTGACTCTTTGTACTACACAATGGTTAACTTCACAGTTCAGCTCTTCGACATCACTAACGGTACACTCGTAGGTTCAAAGAACTACAAACTTAAGGAGTTGAGCATGAGCAGCTACGACGATGCTTTCAACAGCTGTTTGAAGAAGATTGCTGGCGGTCGCAACGACCTCGGTATCAAGGTTAAGTCAGAAATGTTGGGCTTCTGCGATGAGTACTTCAAGGTTAATACATACATCTTGGAGCTCGGCGAGGCTGACAAGAAGGGTAACATCACAGAGCTTTGGATCTCTGGTGGTGAGGAGATGGGCTTCTCAAAGGGTTCTATCTTCGCAGTATACAAGGAGAAGAAGATCGGTCCAAAGGTTACACGCGAGAAGATTGCAGAGGTTGTAGCAGAGGAGGTTCTTGATGGTCTCTCTCGTTGCAAGGTTTCAAAGAAGGATGCTCCCGTTATCCAGCAGGAGTTCAACGCAGGTGTAAAGCTCATCATCGAGCTTGATCGTCAGCGTGGTTCAGAGCTTATGAACTTCGGTAAGGCTCTCCTTGGCTAATAGCTAACTTTGTTCTATTGGGGTTGATAGCCCCAATAGAGCCCTAATTTATAAAAACTCCCTTTTTAGTGGATAATTAACGGTTTATGATTATGATACGAAGAGTTGTAACCCTTGTGGCGGCGCTGCTTATGAGCCTTTCGGCATTTGCACAGCAGTATAGTATGGATGCTATGCTTGTAAAGATTGAAGGCAACACTGCCATTATCACATGTTCAGGTATGGCTGACTCAAAGAAGGAGGCCATCGAGATGGCAAAGAAGTCGGCTATTTATACATACATGTATAGCGGTATTGATGGCATTGATGGTGGTCGTCCACTCATCACCTCTACGCTCGATAGAATGGACCAGGAGTATGTAGATGGCATCTTCAATACCATGCGTTATGCGGGCTTTATCAACATGGCGCGCGTGACTGTCGACCACGAGGCGAAGGTTGCCAAGCAGGTGCAGGTGACGCTCACTCTCGGTTTGTATCATGATGCTTTGCGCAGAACAATGGAGAAGGCTGGCATCCTCGATGTCAAGCCCACATCGTTGGAGACCGTAGCAGACCATATCGCCATGCCTACGGTTATGGTTGTTCCATTCTGCCAGGGCACAGAGTCGTATGAGGATGCTTTCAATACGAATAAGTATATGCGCATGATTATCGCCAAGGTTAATGCGGGCTTTATCGAGCAGGGTGTTGAGACAAAGGATCTTATCACATGCCTCAATAATGCCGAGACCTATCGTCTGCTTAAGGGCGAGGGCATGACCTTGGAGGATGCCATACTCATCAACTCGGGTGCAGATATATCTGTAAAGACCGACATAAGCACCAACACCACATCTGCGGGTACGGAGGTGTATATCACTCTTACGGCTGTCGAGATTGCTACGGGCAACACCCTCGGCTCTGTGTCGGAGAAGTCGGCACGCAAGATGACCTCTGCGGAGGCTATCTGTGGCCCTATGGCAAAGGCGTTGATTAAGGAGCTTATCTCGCTTGTCTCTACGCGCATGATAAAGAAGAACGAGACAGGTCAGAGCATATCTTTGCGCTTCACCATCGACCCATCGTCAATACTTACAATGGAGACCGAGATTAACGACACGCTGCCTCTCGCAGACTTGCTCGTGCAGTGGGTAAAGACACATGCGCAGAAGGGTCGCTACCAGTCACCAAAGATTTCGTCACGCCTGTTGACCTATAGCGATGTCTACATCGACAACTCTGTGGAAGATGGCATGCAGACCGATGTTACGGACTTTGTGCGTGAGTTGTATCTCTACCTCAAGAGCCTCGACCTTACCATTTCGCGTACGGTGAACAGCAACTCTGTGGATATTGTGATTTACTAATGTAACGACTAAAAGGATAATACTATGAAATTTACACGCAATATATTCGCGCTGGTTGCCTCTCTCTTTGTGGGTGTAGCCTCGCTTTCGGCACAGGATGTCATCGATATGGCGGTGAGCATTGATGAAGATACAGCTGCCTTCTTGGGCGAGAACAATACGCTTGCCCTGCGTAATAAGTTGAGCAAGATAATCACGCGCAACGGCATGGCTGATGCTGAAGGCTTCTTTGCGCTTGTGCCCACCATTGCAATCACGGATGACGGCGTTGTTGACACGGGCATGACAAAGATGCGAGTTATGTATGCCGACCTTACGCTCTCGGTTGTTAACAGCGTTGACGGTACGGTCTTCGACAGCCAGACGGTGTCGTTGCAGGGCAATGGCAATAGCGACGAGGCGTGTGTGCGTGCGCTTATCAACAAACTCAATGTCAACGATGCGCGCCTGTCGAAGCTTCTCAAGGACTCGCGCTCGAGCATCGATGCATTCTATGAGCGTCAGATGCCCATTTTGTTGAAGAAGATTGAGACTATGATAGCTGCCGAGCAGTATGACGAGGCGTTGGCGGCGATGTCGCTTATCCCCGAGACTGTGGAGCAGTATAACGAGGTGTGCGACAAGAAGATAGAGGTATATAATCGCATCCTCGAGATTGAGACTTTGCGCATCGTAGCTGATGCTGATGCTCTTGTGCGCCAGGGTCGCATAGACGAGGCTTTGGAGCTATGCCGCACGGCTAACATCTTGAGCCCCAACTATGGCGAGGTTGTGGCGTTCCTTAAGCGTCTCGATGCCGAGGCTGCGGCTGCCGAGGCTGCGATGTTGGAGCAGAAGCAGCGCGAGGCGGATGCCGAGAAGAGCCGCGAGAAGGTGGTTAAGTCTGCCGAGGTTAAGGCCGAGAGCGTGAAGGCTGACATCGTCAAGGCGGAGATTGTGAAGTCGAGTGGCTCGAAGACGAAGAAGAAGTCGCTCGGTCAGGTGCTCTTCGGCTTGTAATATAGGGTATTGGAAACTAATAAAGTAAGTGTGAGTATGAAAAAATGTCCCAAATGTGATGAGCGTTACGATGATAACTTGGCTGTGTGCCCCGCATGCGGCAGTGACTATATTGAGGCTTCGATAGACTCTATTGCAGCGCCTATGGCAGAGGCTGCGGAGGGCGAGGAGGCTTCGACATTTGACAGTGACGAGGTGACATTGCAGGCCCTCGAGGGCGAGATGTTCCAGCTCGAGAACCTCATCACCCCCTCTATGCGTCAGACCTTTGCACGCATGGCACACAAGGTGTGGGCGGGTGCTATGATCTTCATGGTTGTGGCGTCGTTACTTATCGCTGCTCCCATTCTCTATATCGCAACTACGGGTATTGCCGTGTTGTTCGTCTTGGCGTTGTTGCGCAAGGGTAAGACGATGACCAAGAGCGAGACCGACGTCGCTGTGCTCTCGCGCATATTCGAGGATGATATGTCGCGCATGAAGTCGACATTCGTGGAGGGCGAGGCTGTGAACAAGCGTATAGCGAAGATTCGCCAGCGCATAGATGACTCGCGCGAGGCTATCGACAAGGCTCACAAAGCTAACCGTCGTCGCATCGCGGTGTTTATCGCTGCGGGTGCGGTGTTGCTCGTTGCGGGCGTTGGTGTTTTGGGCTACGCGAAGTATAATGCAGAGAAGGCTGCTGCGGAGTATGAGGCACTGCCCGAGTGGGTGAAGTTGCGCGATGCATACTTGGAGTCGGAGTATAACGACGAGTTTGCAGGTGGCGAGGCGCGCCCCGTGGTTGTTGAGACGATGCTTGAGGCAGGTGTTGTTGCAGAGGCGGAGGAGTTCTTCTTCGAGCACTGCATGGGCATGGTTGGTGACTACGACTGCGCCGTACACATCGTGAAGTACTACAATAGTGTGGGCGATAAGGAGGCAAAGAGTGCCTTTGTGGGTAAGTTGTCGTTGCGCTACGCTTCGGATAATCAAAAGATTAAGTCTTTGTAAAATAGATTGATATGCGACGTATATATTCCATAGTAACCATATTGCTTCTCCTTGTGCTTGGCACCTCTACCGCCTCTGCACAGCAGGAGCGCGTTGTGGACCAGAGTCGTGCCACACAGCCCACATGGATAGGCGTTTCTACGTCCGACTACCTCGCAGTTACGGAGGTGGGTGAGACATTGAGCGAGGCTACGGATAAGGCTATGAACACCATCCGTCAGCATATCATCAACTCCATAGCTGTGAATGTTGCCTCTACCGAGGTTATGCTTGCGCGTCAGGTGAGCTATGACGACTGGAACTCGGTGATGTACGACTACTCGTCGGTGCTTATGACCGAGGCGGCAAAGCTCCCATACTTGTGTGATATATCTGTCTCAAATGCGGCAGACATATACTGGGAGCGTATCTATACGCGTGCAACAAAGAGCTATCGCTATGAGGTCTCTGTGCGCTATCCATTCGACGAGGAGACGCGCAAGGAGCTCGTTAACGCCTTTATAGCTATTGATAACGGCAAAGTGGCGGAGTTGGAGCGCCTGCGCAAGGAGTTCGCAACGATAGATGATCTCGACAAGATTAAGGAGTCGGTATATGCCCTCGAGGCATTAACGGGCTACTTCTTCGATGCTACGCGCCGCGACGAGGCGGAGGCATTGCGTCGTAGCTACCGCGCGTTGTACTCGCGTGTAACGCTAAATGTCGAGGAGGAGGGCGAGGGCTACTGCATCTTTGCCCTTATGTTGGACGAGCGCCCCGTGCGCACCTCGGTTGGTGCACGCTTGCGCAGCAACTCGGCATTGGAGATGACGGTGCGTGCCATAGAGGATGGTCGCTACAAGCTCACCTACAACCCCGAGTATGCGTCGCCCAAAGATTTGAATACCATAGAGATTATATACCCCTTCGGCGGTATAAGCGTCTCTACGACAATCTATTTTGATGCTCCAAGCAAGTAGAAGAGAGAATATAGAAACAAATATAAAATACTAATAACTAAAAATTTACGACTATGAAGAAGATCTTTTTAGCAGTTTTGGCATTGGCCGCAGTTGGAGCGATGACATCATGCAGCTCTGCAAAGAAGGCGCAGGTTGCTGCTCCCTCAAACATGGTTGAGGAGGTTGTGCCCTTGAGTGGTGCTGCTTACCACAGCGACGCTGACTACTACCGCGCAGTGCAGAACGCAGTAAGCAGCGATCGTAGCATGGCACAGAAGATGGCTATGCAGAACTGCCGCCAGGAGCTTGCAGCAAATGTTCAGGCAGACATCGAGCTCGTTATCGAGAACTACGCAAAGGCACAGAAGACTTTCTACGGTGAGGATGTTAAGAGCCACTACCAGGAGCTCGCATACACCGTTGCACAGCAGCGTTTGTACGATGTGCAGGTTGTAGATGAGAAGATGTACAAGGAGGAGAATGGCAACTTCCGCTACTATGTATGCTTGCAGATTCCCAAGAAGTCTGTTGAGGAGGCTACTATCGCCCTTATGGAGAATGACGAGAAGTTGAACCTCGAGTTCGACCTCGAGATGTTCAAGCAGGTGTTCGAGCAGAAGCTCGCTGATTTCGAGAGATAGTATTCCGAATTTAGGTTAAACGACAAGAGAGGGTAGCTGCTACGATTATTCGAGCGGGTATCCCTCTTGTCGGATAATTACCTATGCATCACCGCGGCAAATCGTTGTGCAGTATAATGGCGCGTGATGGGGTGCGCGCATAACCAAACAAGGGAAGATAAATATGAAGAGGTTTATTCTATTGAGTGTTTTCATGCTGTTGAGCATCAGTGTCTTTGCGCAGTCGCGCACAGAGGCTTTGTTGCGTTACCAGCAGCGTCGCACTGCGGCACTCAACGAGTATCAAGAGAACCGCCGTAAAGCCTATGCCGACTATATGCGTAAGCGCTGGGAGGCATACACCGTAGAGAGTCCCGAGGAGCTTCCCATGCGTGTTGAACCCGTCGAGCCCGTTGTAAAGCAACCCAAGGAGGAGCCCGCAAATGTTGAGGAACCAAAGCCTCGCCATGATGAGGATGCAAAGCAAGATGATAAAGCCGCAAAGAGTGAGGATGTGTTGCCCGATGGCATCAAAACAGAGATAACAATACCGCTACCCGAGAAGATAGAGGAGCCCAAGGAGGTTGTGACAACGCCTCCCGCAAATAGCGATGGCATGCGCTTTAACTTCTATGGCGCGGAGTGTGAGGTAGCGTTTAACAAGAAAAATCGCTTCACATTGCGCTCGATAGATGAAAATAGCGTTGCCGATGCGTGGTTGCAGATGGATAATGCCGCTTACGATGTACTTATCGCCGATAGCAAGAGCATAAAGAGCGACTTGGAACTTAACGACTGGGGATACAACCTTCTTATCAAGCAGGTTGCCGAGGAGATTTGTGGCAAGGAGACCAACGAGTCTGTTGTTCTTCGTGCCTATCTGCTTGGTGAGTCGGGCTACAAGATGCGCCTTGCGCGTGGCAACGACCGCTTGTGGCTCTTGGTTGCGTCACAGCAGCAAATATATGGTCGCCCATATATTAGTGTGGGTGGCGACAAATTCTATATCTTCGACACCATGCCCGCAAATATGGGACTTAATGTCTGCAATAAGAGCATAGATGCGGAGCAGGCGCTCAACTTCAAGATGCCTGTGCCCCCTGCGCTGCCGTATGTCAAGGGTAAGTGCTTCGCGCGCAACAACCCCCGCAATGGAGATGTGCTCAATGTGGTGCCTAATGCCAACCTCACGGCTTTTTATAGCCAGTATCCGCAGTGCGACTGGGCGATATTTGCCGAGACATCATTCAGCGAGATGGTCTACTTGCAGCTGCTCGGTCCATTACAGAAGATGGTAGCAAATAAGGGCGAGAAGGATGCGTTGCAAAGCATCCTCACGATGATTCAGTACTCGTTCCCCTATAAGAATGATGCGCAGCAGTTTGGTCGTGAGCGCACCTTCTTTGCCGACGAGATGTTTGCCTATATGTATAGCGACTGCGAGGATCGTTCTATCCTCTTCTGTCGCATAGTAAAGGATATTCTTAACCTCGATGCCGTGTTGCTCTACTACCCAGAGCATATTGCCGCTGCGGTGCACCTCCACGAGAGTGTTGAGGGTGACAGCGTGATGGTTGGCAACAAGCGTTACATGCTCTGTGACCCAACATATACGGGTGGCGATGTGGGAGAGGTTAACCACCAGTTTAAGGGCATGAAGCCCACCTCGATTATTAAGGTCGAGTAGATAAAGTGTAAGATTAAAGAGGAGGTTTGTTATGTTTTGCCCAAATTGCGGAAACCGATGTCATGATGGCGCGCTCTTCTGCGCCATGTGTGGAACTAAATTGCCCGTTGTTGCTGCCGAGACTCCAAAGGCAGAGGTTGCACGCGAGGTAAGTAGTCCCCCAAAGTCGAATGTTGCGAGTGCAAGCCCCGCGAGCACAACAGTGCGTGATGTTGCACCCAAGGCTGAGGGTGCCATACTCACAAATAGCGTCGCTCTGGCGCGTAAGCTCGGCACGGATGCAACGACCATATTGCGCCTTATCGAGGCCTACGTTGTAAGCTCGTTGGCACGCGGCATAAAGTATCGCGTGATAGATGCTGCGGGATATAATATGTTGAACCCCAAGGCATCGGGTCAGCGCGTTGCGTTCACACCCGAAAATTCGTGGGTTGAGCATACAATGCTCCTTGCGGACTACTATAGTTATGGACGATTGACAACCGAGGAGAAGAGTTGCTTCTTGTTCATCATCGGTGGTGAGGATATCATCCCCATGCCCGTTATTCGCCACTATATGGCGTCGTCGCCCAACTTCAAAGATAAGGACATTGACACCGACATCCCATACGCCTATATGCTTGGTGAGCGAACCTATCCGCTCTTGGAGTCGGGTAAGATTTTCAGCTACGAGCAATATTTCCATGTAGGTCGTCTGCCCTTTGCTACAGATGCTACGATTGAGGACTTCGCGGGCTACCTGCGTCGTGCCTCTGCTGCCGCAAATGGCATAGAGATAGATAGCTACTACGGTCAAACAAACATGCCATGGGGCGATGAGTCGTTGGTTGTGTGTCGACCTCTGCGCGATGCGGGCATCCCCACAACATCACAGGCATACGCCTCGGCATATTGCGAGCTCGATGGCGACAAATATTACGTTGCCAAGGATGGACTCATCTACTCGTTGCCTATCAATGTGCATAACTTGGATGAGGTGTTCGACGATAATGCCTCGTTCTACTACTTTAACCTCCATGGCAGTAATAGCCCCACCTACTGCGGATATATCGCTGACCATGTGGGTAATGCGATACTCCCGGAGCATATATCTGCTACGCGTAAGCCCAATATCTTCGTTACCGAGGCATGCTACGGAGGTCGTTTCCAGCGATATGCAAAGTGCGACTCGATGTTGTTGAGTGCCATGAGTAGCGAGACGCTGCTCTTCCTCGGCTCGTCGCGCATTGCCTTCTGCAATAACCGCTACTCGATAGATAACTCCGACCGCTTGGCTAATGTCTTTATTGTCGAGATGCTCGATGGTGCAAGCGGTGGCGAGGCGCTCTACAATGCTCGCAAGAGCTTCTTTGAGTATGACAACGGTCGCTTGTACGACCAGCAGCTGGTCTCTATTGTCGAGTTTAACC
The DNA here is from genome assembly GCA_017631135.1 of Alistipes sp. Classification (GTDB taxonomy): domain Bacteria; phylum Bacteroidota; class Bacteroidia; order Bacteroidales; family Rikenellaceae; genus Alistipes. Next base: position 4,065 of record JAGBTW010000126.1, on the reverse strand, counting down.
TCTTTGGTGACCCCTCGCTGAAGATGCGTCGTGGCGATAAGTCCAAGAGCCTCGAGAGTCGTCGTTGCGAGCCACTTGCAAAGGGTGATGTTGTACGCGTTACGCAGAGCAAGTGTGTATATAGCGGCGAGGAGGAGTCGTCGTCATCGATACTCGGTCTTGTGCGCCGCGAGGTGGATAACAACCTTATGCGCATACGCCAGATTGTTGATAGTGAGCTCTACGACAGGTTGGGTGTTGAGCATCGCGCATTGCGCAACATCTACCTCAATAGTTTCAGTGATGGTCGCAGCTTCTACTCGTTCAACTATAGCGACGAGCGTGCGGGATACGAGCGCCAGTACAGCGCAATAACATCGCCCGAGGGCAAGATATTAACCGTGATAACAACTAAATAGATATACGATTATGAAATGTAGCAATTGTAATTCCGAGCTTTTAGAGGGTGCAAAGTTCTGCACAACGTGTGGTAGCCCCGTCAAGCAAGAGAACACCACTAATGCCGAGGTGTGCAGTGAGTGTGGAGCTGCGCTGTTGCCCAACGCCAAGTTCTGTACAACATGTGGCGCACCACGTCCCGCTACTAACACTGCTCCCACTTCGGAGGAGACCCCTTCAGAGGGTGGTAACATCGCAATGGTCAAGCAGAAGATATATTGGAACGTGAGTCGCGGCGAGGTTGCATGCCACATCAACGAGGTGGAGTTCACCAACTATGATAACGCGCGTGGTCTTATCATCAACGATGGCACAACAGCCTATGTCAAGGCCAACGGCAAGGTCATTGCCGAGTTGCACGGAGGCATCTACGAGTTTGTAAGCAGCGAGGAGGTGACACGCGTCTTGGAGTCGCGCCATGGTGGTTTGGGTGCAGCGCTCAACAGCATGGGTCGCTTCATCGTAAACATGTTCCTTGGTCGCAAGGTTAAGGATGACATCGCACGCCACCAGGGTGCACAGCAGGAGTTCCACTCGCTCGACGAGCTTATCGCAAGCCTCAAGCGCCACGATGTATTCTCGTTGCAGTTGAAGCTCGACAAGGAGTTCGCACTTATCTTCGGTGGCGAGGATGGCGCTATGGTTGTTCAAACCAAGTACCTCGATATGCCCATCGCTATGCGTGCAAAGTTCCGCATCAGCAACTTCGAGGCATTTGCGCGTCAGTATTTTGCCGATGAGCGCGTGATGACAACACGTCGCCTTGCCGAGTTGCTCAAACCCACGGTGCAGAGCGCTTTGCAGGCTGTGATGCTCGACATGGAGGTTAGTGGCAACCAGCTCACCAAGGAGGTTGCAGATGAGGTTCTTCGTCGTCTTTCGTCTGTCGACATGAATGGTGTCTCGATTCTCTCGGTGGATGAGGTTGTTGCCTCGAACGAGGACTTGGAGCGTCTGCGCTCTTTGAGTCGCGAGATTTACCTCTCGGAGAAGGAGCTCGACTACTTGCGTCGCACCAACGACTTCCGCAACCGCCTCACTATGGAGGTCAACAACCAGCAGATTACCGATGCGCGCAGCGACTTGCAGTTGTATCAGGGTCTGCAGGAGGTCAACAAGGATAGATTGCTCACAGATGATGAGCTCGATAAGTTCTATACGCTCCTTTCGCGTGAGAAGCGCATTCGTGACGCTCGCACCGAGGATGAGGTAGCCGCAGCACTTGCCGAAATCGAGAAGACGGGCTTGCTCCGCGAGGAGGATGTCGAGAACTTGCGTATCGACATTGCCGAGCGTCGCTATAAGCGTGGCGAGGTCATCCGTCTTATGCAGTTGCGCGATGCTATTGAGTTTGAGAAGGTGCGCACCGCAGGTGAGGCCGAGATAGCTATCAATGTCATGCGCAACAACATCGAGCTCGAGGCGTTGAGCGTTGAGCAGCAGCGCATAACAGATGCCTATGCCGATGAGCGTCGCAAGAAGGAGATGGAGTTGCGTCATGCCGAGCGCATGAGCGAGATAGATGCTGACCGCGCCGAGATGGATGTTCAGCTCGAGCAGTTGCGCAGGGTCAAGGAGATGAACCGCGAGGATAAGCGCCTTGAGAATGAGCACGAGTTGGCTATGGAGCGTGCACGCCAGGAGGCGTTGGACAAGAAGGCACAGATGAGTGCCGAGCAGCTCATGGCTCTTGCTGCGGGCGAGAACATGGAGAGCGATGCTGCGCGTGCCTTTGCCGAGTCATTCTCTGCGGGTCGCAACTACGAGCAGGCACAGCAGGCTGCCGAGGTGCGTGCTGCAGATGCACAGCGCCACGAGGCACAGATGATGGAGATTATCCGCGAGATGGCGCGCATGAACAGCACCATGGCTACGGGTATCGCGCAGCAGAAGGCTGACCAGCGCGAGGAGTATGAGCGCAAGATGGAGCGTCAGGAGGCACGCGCAGAGCATGCCTACGACTCGGCATTGGAGTATGCTACACGCAACAACTATGCCCAGGCAACTACCGCGCGCTGTCCCAAGTGTGGCGCTACGGCCGAGGCGGGCACACGCTTCTGCCACAACTGCGGCTATGACATGAAGCAGTAGTACGGGATGATAAAACATGAGTTATGGATATTTTTAGAGGAGTAGTAGCCATTCGCCTTTGTAATGAGGGCAGTCGCTCGGAGGGTCGCTTTGCATATCTCTGTTGTGAGGATGGAGAGTGGGAACTCACTCGCGAGGGTGGTGTACCCTTCAATGACCCCTACTATGAGCCCTTCGATGGACTCGATGTCGAGGTTGAGGGTCGCCAAAGCGGCAGCTTTATCATTGTTGAGAAGATTTCGGAGTCTGTTGCCGAGGTTGAGACCTCGGAGGGTGAAGAGCTCAAGGATTAAAGTATTAGAGTATGAAAAAGTGTGTATACTGTGGCGAGATGATCGCCGACGATAATGCTCGCTTCTGCCTCGCTTGTGGCAAGGAGTGCAGTGCCCCCGCTACGATGAGCATCAAGCGCAAGGATGGCGACAAGGAGGCGGATGTTGCGTCGCTCGTGGGTGACAAGAATGTGATTAACGAGAGCACGATTATCGGCAAGCAAGATAAGTACGAGGCATCGAACATTACCATCAACAACACAACCATCGAGGACCACTCGCACACCACTGTGGTGTGTGCTGTGTCGGGTAAGCGCGTATATATGGATAGCAGCGTTGTCTGCCCACAGTGTGGTAAGACCGTGGCTGCGGAGTGCTACAACGAGGCGTCGCGTCGTTGTGAGCTGTGCGAGAAGAGTGCTCGCGAGGCATTTAAGGGCTTCGCCACACAGCTGCTTAATGGTCGCAGCTTGGATGGTGCGGCTATGTCTACGCTCGAAGCCAAGGCGCGCGAGTTTGTTATTGACGCCTCTACGCAGCGCGATATTTTGCGCGAGGTGCAGAGTGCTTCAAATGACCGCAATGTGGTGTTGAGCGCTGTGCAGCAGGCCGAGCTCACATCGGCTACGGAGCGCCTTATGAGTGCTACCTCTAACGAGGAGTGCAAGAGCGCTTTGAGCATGTTCGAGGCGTTGCACAATATGTCAAAGAACTATACCGTAGAGTTCTGGTACTACCTATCGCGCGCTGTTGCCGACCCCAAGGGCTACATCGCCGAGTATGAGGATGAGGTTACCGATAACTATTGGCAGCGTTATTGGGGCTTCCTTGCTTACACCATCACCTCAAACTCAAAGAGCATAGTGGCCATCGAGTACCTACGCAAGAACTTCGGCGACAGAGAGGATGATATTCTTCTTGCCGAGAGCGTATACTTCATTGCGCGCGGCTTCGAGACCCAGGATCCCAAGATGCTCTCTATGGCGGGTGAGAAGTTGAGACAGATTAAGCCCGACTACCTCTCTAAACCCTTGATGTTCATCTACAACGTGTTGGCGCGCCTCACAAAGGAGGGTCTGCGTCTCGATGTGCCATACAACGCCGAGGAGCAGTTCACCATCCTAAATATCTTCCGCGCAGGTCGTGTCATCAAGGGTATGCGCGAGGAGGAGCAGGCGGAGCGTGAGCGCGTTGCGCGCGAAGAAGCCGAGCGCGAGCGCCGCGAGCAGGAGGCGCGTGCCAAGGCTGCCCGCGAGGAGAAGGA
>JAGBTW010000125.1 GCA_017631135.1 Alistipes sp. | reverse complement strand
TGATGAGAATCAGCTCCATGCTGCCGTTGTCGAGATTGTCGTTGAGAAGGATGCCGATGTCAAGTACTCTACAGTGCAGAACTGGTATCCTGGTGACAAGGATGGCAAGGGTGGCATCTATAACTTTGTGACCAAGCGCGGCATCTGTCGCGAGGGTGCACACCTCTCGTGGACACAGGTCGAGACAGGCTCGGCAATCACATGGAAATATCCCAGCTGTGTGCTTGCGGGTGACAACTCGTCTGGCGAGTTCTACTCTGTGGCTATGACAAACAACTTCCAGCAGGCTGATACGGGTACAAAGATGATTCACATTGGCAAGAACACACGCTCACGCATCGTGTCAAAGGGTATCTCTGCGGGTGGATCGCAGAATGCCTATCGTGGTCTTGTGCGCGTAGCAAAGGGTGCGGACAATGCGCGCAACTACTCGCAGTGTGACTCGTTGCTTATTGGTGACAAGTGTGGCGCACACACCTTCCCCGTTATCGACTCGTATAACCCCTCTGCGGTGTTGGAGCACGAGGCTACGACATCAAAGATTTCGGAGGAGCAGCTCTTCTACTGCAATCAGCGAGGCTTGTCGACCGAGGATGCTGTGGGACTCATTGTGAATGGCTATGCACGCGAGGTGTTGGCGAAGTTGCCAATGGAGTTTGCTGTGGAGGCACAGAAGCTCCTCGCTATAAGCCTCGAGGGAAGCGTGGGATAAAAATTAGTAATGAGCAATTAGTAATTAGTAATGTTGCTCTCTGAACTAAATTAAGTAATAATAAAATAAAGACGATATATATGTTAAAGGTTGAAAATCTGCACGCCAAGGTTGGCGATAAGGAGATTTTGAAGGGCATAAACCTCGAGGTTAAGGCTGGTGAGGTGCACGCCATCATGGGTCCTAACGGCTCGGGTAAGTCGACGCTTGCTTCGGTGTTGGCGGGCAATGAGAAGTTTACGGTCACCGAGGGTAAGGTGGAGTTTGAGGGCGAGAACTTGCTCGACCTCCCCATCGAGGAGCGCTCGCGCAAGGGTCTCTTCTTGGGCTTCCAGTACCCCGTAGAGATACCAGGTGTTACGATGGCAAACTTTATGAAGATTGCTGTTAACGAGCAGCGCAAGTATCGCGGCTTGGAGCCTTTGTCAGCTGCCGAGTACATCAAGATGATGCGCGAGAAGAGTGCTATCGTTGAGCTCGACTCGAAGCTTACATCACGCGCAGTGAATGAGGGTTTCTCGGGTGGTGAGAAGAAGAAGAACGAGATTTTCCAGATGGCTATGCTCGACCCCAAGCTCGCAATTCTTGATGAGACAGACTCTGGCTTGGATATCGATGCTTTGCGCATCGTTGCAACGGGCGTTACACGCCTCAAGCGCGAGGATAACGCTACGGTGGTCATCACTCACTACCAGCGCCTTTTGGACTACATCGTGCCCGACTATGTGCATGTGCTCTACAAGGGTCGCATCATCTATACGGGCGACAAGACGCTTGCTCTTAAGTTGGAGAAGGAGGGCTACGACTGGCTTATTAACGACTATAAGGAGGAGTAGCCATGACCGAGCGTATTATCGAGGCATTTGCCGCTCAACCCATCCCTGCGGGGTGTTGCACCGCGTCGGGTCGCTGGGTGTTGCGCGCAGATGCTGACCAGGATATAACCATTGCGGAGGGTGCTACTGTTGACCTACTTATTGTCGACGCGGCCCAGGCGGTCAACATCGATATTGACGTGCGCCAGGGTAGCGTGTTGCGTATTGTCGAGGTCGTAACCACCCATAGCGCTGTGCAGCTCTCTGTGGCTGTGGCGCGCGATGCTGTGTGTTCGATGACACAGGTTGTTGTTGCATCGTCGGATGTGCGCGTTGTTGCAAGCCTTGTCGAGGCGGGTGCGCGCTTCGAGCATAACGGCGCTTTCATCCTCGTTGGCGAGGAGGAGGGTAGTGTGACGGTGGATGTAAACCACATGGCTGCGGACTGCACATCACACACTGCAGTGAAGGGTGTTGCAGCAGACAATGCTCACGGCAGCTTCTCGGGTCTTGTCTATGTTGCACCCGATGCCCAGCGCACCGACTCTGTGCAGTCGAGCCGTAATGTCACCATTGGCAATGCTCGCATCGAGACACTTCCCCAGTTGGAGATATATGCCGACGATGTTAAGTGTAGTCACGGTGCTACGGTGGGTCAGATGGATAGCGATGCTATCCTCTATATGCGTCAGCGCGGTTTGACCACAGCCATGGCAAAGCGCCTTCAGATTGAGGGCTTCGTGCAGGATGTGGCTATGCACTCTGCTGTCGAGAACCTTAAGGAGGAGCTCATGGAGCTTATAACAACAAAACTCAATAGCTTATAACGCTATGTCGTTCGACATTAATAAGATACGCGCAGATTTTCCTATTCTCTCGCGCACTGTCAACAAGCGCCCATTGGTCTATTTCGACTCGGGTGCTACGGCACAAAAGCCCATGGCGGTAATAGAGAGGGTGGACGAGCTTATGCGCCACTACAATGCCAATATCCATCGTGGTGTGCACCACCTCTCGGGTCGCATGACCGACATGTACGAGGAGGCGCGCGAGCGTGTGCGAAAGTTTATTGGCGCGGAGCACCGCGAGGAGGTCATCTTTACGTCGGGTGCTACGGCATCTATCAACCTTGTGGCGTATGCCTGGAGCGAGCGCTTCTTGCGTAGTGGCGACAACATCGTCGTTAGTGAGATGGAGCACCACTCCAACATCGTGCCTTGGCAGCTCGCTGCCATGCGTCATGGTGCCGAGTTGCGCGTGTTACCCTTTGATGACAGGGGTGAGCTCTGCATGGAGCAGTTGGATAGCCTCATTGATGAGCGCACACGCCTTGTTGCTGTTACCGAGGCATCAAATACACTTGGTACATGTCCCAACCTCGAGCCTATAGTTGCCAAAGCGCACAGTGTAGGTGCTGTTGTTATGGTCGATGGCTGTCAGGGTATCGTGCATGGTGGTGGCAAGGTTGCGGAGCGAGGTTACGACTTCTATGCTATGTCGGGACACAAGCTCTACGCCCCCACGGGTATCGGTGTCTTGTATGGTCGCAAGGAGCTGTTGGAGGCTATGCCCCCATTTATGGGTGGCGGCGACATGGTTGATAAGGTCACATTTGCCAAGACAACCTATGCACCTCTACCGCTAAAGTACGAGGCGGGTACCTCGAACTTTATTGGTGCTGTGGCTCTTGGTACTGCTATGGACTATGTCGAGAGTGTGGGCGTTGTGGCTATCGAGGAGCACGAGCAGATGCTTCTTCGTGCAGCTACCGAGCGTCTTGAGAAGATTGAGGGCTTGCGCATCTATGGCAAGGCGGCACATAAGTGCCCCTTGGTGTCGTTTACTATCGAGGGCACTCATCCCTATGATGTGGGCATGATACTCGACAAGTTGGGCATCGCCATCCGCACGGGTCACCACTGCGCCGAGCCTGTGATGACGCACTTTGGTGTTACGGGCATGTGCCGTGCTTCGATTGGCATGTACAATACGCTCGAAGAGGTGGATGCGCTTGCTGCGGGCGTCGAGCGTGCCGTGA
>JAGBTW010000124.1 GCA_017631135.1 Alistipes sp. | reverse complement strand
CTCACGCTATACTCATTCAAGAGTGGCTGCTTAGGCTCCGACATAAGGTCGTCAGAGTCGGTAATCCAGATGCGTGTGAGAAGGCCAGTGGCGTTGTCAATCTCATAACCCCAGATAGTTACCGAGTGGTGCAACGACGCGATATTCTCGCTCAAAGCAATAGTCAAACTTGCCATACCGCGCTCGAACGACTCAACAACGAGGTTTGAGAAGTATGCCAAACGCTCCTTGCCCTGCAATGAAGAACCATTACCCCAGTGGTAGTAGTTGTTGTAGCAGTAGGTGTACATCTCTGGATACTGGCTTGGGAAGATATCGTGAGAGTAACCACGGTACATATATGGCTCGATGCTGCTCCATACGCTCTTGTAGTAGCCACCACCGCTCTTAGGATATGCCTGTGAGCCTGCTGATGCGTACTCGCCGCCATAGAGCTTACCCTCGAAGTACCAAGGAATAGCCTCCTCTGGGTGGCCACCTCGGCTGTTGTCCCACTCGTCGTGGTATACCTCCATAAGTGCCAACTCATATGGTGAGAATGAACCATAAACCTTTGTGCCAGGGCCGTTGATAGCAGTTGAAGGTAGTGTGTTGCCCGCAGCAATATATCTATCCTGCCACCACTGAATCATATTTGCAGATGCTGCTGCCCAGCACATATTGATATCACCATTGTCGCCAGCACCCTTCTTGTTAACGTCGTACCAGCCCGATGTGAGTGTTACGCCCTCGGCAAATACGATGCTGTTGCCACCCTCTACTGCTGTTGCGGTGATAGTAATCTCGTTCGACTTCAACTCGCCCTTAGTTGCGTAGATGATGTATGCGCCAGGGGTTGTAGTAGCGAACTTGTTGCCATTTACGATGCTGCCATTAGCGTAGATAGTACACTTGCTTGTTACGTTTGCGCCATCCTGCGTTACGATAAACGTTGTGCTTTCGATGCCGTTAGCCTTGATGGTGTCTACCGTAGCCTCGATAGTGATAGGCTTCTCCTCCTCTGGCTCTGTAGCCTTCGCAGTAACCTTCACCTCCTCGGATGTAGCCTCACCATAGCCCTCGATGGTAGTCTTGGCGTAGAACTTATATTCGCCAGCCTCGCTAGTTGAGAATGTATTGCCCTGAATAGGAGTTCTGTTCTCGGCATTGTAGATTGTAGCCTCCACAATGTTGCCCTCCCACTTTGCTGTGAATGTTACCTTATCTGCGCCATCGGCGTTAATCTCGCTCTTGTCGACCTCCAATGTTAGTGTGCCTGTTACAGGAGGCTCTGGAGTGTTGCCTGGCTCTTTGGCTGTTACCACAACCTCGTTAGACTTGCTATTACCCCTCTTTGCGAAGAACTTATACTGGCCAGCATACTTGGTCTTGAAGGTCATATCCTCCAGTGCCTCGTTTGTGTCGGCGAGGTATAGCGTAGCATCTGTTATGGCGTTGTTTTTGTCATCCACAACGGTGAATGTTGCAATGTCGGTGCCGTCTGCTGTAATTTCGAGTTTATCAGCTGTAAGTGTTAATTTCTGCTCTACCTCTACTGTGGGCTTCTCGCAAGCCGCGATGCCGAGGAGTGCCACTAATGCAAATAGAATCTTCTTCATTAGTTATAGATTTAAAAGAAGGCGGAGGCGTCGCTGCCTCCACCCCGAGTGGTTATTACTTAACTCGCTTAAGAACGATATCTGTTGTAGCGCAAGCCTTGAGCTGAACGTCGTTGAGGAATACCGATGGACGGTAAAGACCATAACCAAACTCCTCGCCTGCCTGATATGCACCGATAGTGAGTGTATCGCCACCATCAGAGATTGTTACAGGGAATGTAGCAGGAGCTGTGAACTCGTTCTCGTAGTCGCAACCATAGAAGTTGAGGTAACCAAGCTCATCCCAGTTGTAGAGGTACTCGCCCTTTGATGAAGGAACGGTGAGAACATCACCCTCTGCAATCTCAAGGAAGAACTTTGGACCATAGTCACGATAGATGAGGTTGTGGCCCTTAGCGTAGTAGTTAGGAAGTGCCTCCAAAAGATCTGCTGGAGAGTACACAGGAAGTGCTGAGTATACGCCCTGTGCCGATACGTTGAATGGGAAGCCGAGGATTACAAGACGGTTCTGGTCGCGGTAGTCGGCCTCGGTCTTTGCGTCAACGCCCTGTGCAATTGTCACAACATCGCTAACAGTAGCAGTAATGCCATTCTCCTGAATTAGGGTGTATGTCATCTCCCACTCGCCAAGAAGCGATGTGAACAATGATGACTCTACGCGAGGCGCTGCAGCCTGCTTTGGAGTGGTGTGTGTTGTAGCCTTGAATGTCTCGGTATGCTCGGCATTCTTGATGCTTACCATAACAGTGTACTCCACCTCTGGCCACAAGTCCTCCATCTTGATAGAGAGACCAGTGTTGTTGATAGCGTCGATGTCTACCTGACCAATCTCAGTACCGAAGTTGTTTACGATATACTCGTCATCGTAGCCCTCTACGCGCTTGGTGTGAACATCTGCTGTTGCGCGGAATACCACCTTTGCGCTTGCTGCAGAGTCAGAACGTAGGTTGAGGTATAGGGTGTTGTGAGGGTTTACGTTATCCTCAGTTACCGACATCTCAATAGTTGGTGCAGCGAGCTGCTTAGCAGTTGTAGTGAACTCGATACGTGTGAGAGCCTCTGCGCCCTTGTTATCAATAACCAAGATGTGGCAGTAGTATACTGTCTCTGGAGTAAGGCCACCCCAAGTGTCGTAGTTGTCGTCTGTGAGGTGCCAAGAGCCAGCAGATGGGTTCTTCACCAATGTCTGAAGCATTGACTCGCCATAGCCGCTAACAATACCATCTGACCATACCTTATCACGAACAT
>JAGBTW010000123.1 GCA_017631135.1 Alistipes sp. | reverse complement strand
TGCGTTACGGTTACGATGAGTCCATCCTCCTCAACACCCTCTTCAACTATAGCCTCGGGCTCGATGCCGAGTTCCTCGGCAGCAGCCTCACGCGACAGAGGAGTCATATCCTCCGTAACATCCTGGTCGCGAGGAATAACACAGAAGGGGTCGTCATCATCAAACTCTACCGTCTCGCTATCATCCTCATTATCACCATTTTCTACCGCGTCATCCACAACAGCAAACTCCTCGTTTTCGGGTGATGCAACTATCTCTTCGCGCTCCACATCGTCGCGCTCCTCGACAGTAAAAATATCGCTCTCGTCAGCCACAGATACGCTCTCCGCAACAGCATACTCCTCATCGGAATAGGCACGCTCGTAAGCATCATCTACAACCTCATCCTCTGCAACATCACCGCTCTTTTCCGCTCTCCTACGACGGAGTTTCTCGGCAAGCATGGGCGACACCCTCTCGACCAACTTGGCATAGCCATCAACGATATGATTACCAAGTATATGTAAGAAGTTGCGATTGATAATGATGCCCGTAACCATCCAGCCAGCAATGATGATAAGCCAGTTGCCTATGATGCCCACATGGCTTGTTAGCCAGTCGCTCAAAGCCAAGCCGAAGCCACCACCCATGCCCGAGCCAAAGAGGCTCCAGCTTGTGCCAAATATTGCAGCAAGGGTGAGCGAGCCCATCACCAGCACAAAGCCATAGACAAGCAACAAGCGGTGCAAGCGCACCTCCTTGAAGCGGAAGAGACGCCAGCCAAGGATGGTAAAAAAGATAGGCAACACAAGGGCAAAGAGTCCGAAGCTACCGCCCATGATGCCCTGCGCAACGCGAGCACCCATAGGACCACAGATGTTGTTGTAGACCACATCTACGCGGGGGTTGGTCTCCATAAGCGCACTCATATCGAGCTTCCAGTAGAAGATATACGATATGGTGGAGCACGCAAGGAACGCACCCACAATCATAAACATGAAGCCCGCCATAAGGCGCACATTGTCAAGGTTGGTCATCACACCACTCTCGTTTGTCGCCTGCTTGGAGCTCTTGTCACTCCTGCTATTTTGTACCTTATCTCTTGCCATAAATGGTTATCTATGAATTCTTTAATCTTTTATCTCTCTTTGTCCTCGTCAACGATTTTTTGAGCCTTAAGCTCGAGGCGCTTGCGGTATGCCTCATCGGCAAAGGTTATATATCGCATCGTGGGAGTGTTATCCCTATCGGCAGCGATGTCGTACCTATCGATAAGCCATGCCACGCGGCGAGCGACAGCCTCTCCCGAGTCGATGACATCTATGCCACGCCCCTCAACCACGCGCTCGATAAGCGGGCGCAAGAAGGGATAGTGCGTACATCCAAGGACAATCTTGTCGATGCCCTTATCGAGTAGTGGCTCCACCGCCTTGCGAACAAGGTGTTCAGCCTCGGCACTATGCTCCATATCGCGCTCCACAAGCTCCACGAAGCCCTCGCCAACAACCTTAACGACCTCGACATCCTCGGCATAGCGCGCCGCCGTAGCCAGGAACATGTCGCTCGAGAGGCTATGTGCCGTTGCCAGCACCGCAATCTTGCGACTTTGCGTAGTGAGGCACGCAGGCTTCACCGCGGGCTCTAAACCGACGATGGGCATGTCGCTCCAACGCTCTCGCAAGCTCTCGACAGCCGCCGTAGTGGCTGTATTGCACCCCACAACGACCATCTTAACACCCTCATTAACAAGGCGCTCAACAGCCGACATAGCGAAGCCCTCTATCTCTGCGCGAGGTCTACCACCATAGGGGCAGTTCTTGCCATCGCCAAGATAGATGAGCGACTCGCGGGGAAGCATTCTGCGCAGCTCGCGCCACACCGACAAGCCACCAAATCCCGAGTCGTAGACTCCTATGGGTGCATTGCTACTCATCGCCTATAATCTATTAACCAAATACTCCACAACCTCGTCGTCACTCATCGTCGTGCACTCCACAGCGATGTGACTCTTGGCATAGTGAGGCTCGCGCAGAGCCATCTGCTCATGCATAAAGGCGAGCAACTCCTCGTCGCTCTTACCCCTGAACATGGGGCGCTTCTCCCTGCCATACTCCGTGAGGCGCGAGAGTATCTGCTCGGGGCTGCGACGCAGGTAGATGGTTATACCCGAGCGCACAAGCCACTCCATATTATCGCGCCATGTGGGGAGTCCGCCACCCGTAGCCACAACCATGTCGACAGCCTCGTTTGCAAGAGCCTCGACAGCTCTGCGCTCCGCAATGCGGAAGTACTCCTCGCCCTCGTAGTGAAATATATCGGCAATCGAAGCACCCTCTTGAAGCTCCACCTGCTTATCCGTATCGACAAAGCGCACACCCAAGCGGCGTGCAAGGCGCTTGCCCAAAGAGCTCTTACCCGAGCCTGCATATCCCACCAAGAAGATTACCATAACATCCTTTATTAGAACAAGTTAAGCTGTGAGCCACCGAGTATCTCTATTGTCTCGGCACGCTCGTTATAGTCCACATTGGGGTCTACCGTAATATCCTCGCCGATGATGTCGTCCATGTCGATGGCATCATCCTCAACGCCACCATCCATGCCCTCGTCATCCATCAGAGGCTCATCCTCCATATCCTCATCCGCCACCTCGGGCTCCTCGGGCTCGATGAAGCGTAGCGTAGCAACCTCGTAGGTCGTGAGGCGCTTACCCTTGGCACGATGGCTCTTTACGGCAATGAACTCGTCGACATCGACCATCTCTGTGGGTCGCTGCTCGTGCTGACCACCAAACGTAATCTCCAGCGTAGCACCCTTGCGGTAGGTCATACTCTCGAAGCGCATGGGAGCACCCTCCTCCAAGAAGAACTGCGTCTTGTCGCCCTCCTCCAACTGGAAGCGCTTCATATAGTAGTAGTTCTGCTCGCCATCGTAGTAGCATACGGAGTATACCCTCGAGGCAACATAGCGTTCCACGCGAATGGTGTCATCGGGGAAGTGCTGCTGCACGTCGAAGCCCGTGATGTAGTACTGGTTCTTCGCTGTCCACACAACAATTTTGTCCTCGCCCTTGAACTCACCGAGCAACATGCCTCGGCCATCGGTATTCAAGCGACGCACATCCTCGTCGTACCAGATATTCTGACCGCCAAGCGTAGAGGCGCAACGCTCCTTGAGCACTATCTTGTTGATGGGATAGCGCGTAACGAGGTTACCCACGCTCTAGCGACCCTTGATTGCGAGGGTCGAGAGGTCGAGGTCGATAATACACTTCTTAAGGCGTGCACGGGGGCGCAAGTATATTTTGAGAATCTCGGCCTCACCATTGGGGTTGACTGACAAGTAGAGCAACTCGCTCTTTGCCGTACCCTTTGTGAGGTCGTACTCCTTGTCGCGCGTAATAGACTTTATGGCGCAGCGCTTCATCATGATTGCACCACCACGGCCATCGCGATAGAGCATGTTGTATATCGTGCGCTCGTCGTTACGCTTGTATATACCTATATAATATATACCCTTGTCGAAGAATGCCTTTTCGGTTATCTTCGTAATCTTGTAGCGACCATCCTTGAGGATGATGATAACATCGTCGAGGTTCGAGCAGTCGCAGACAAACTCCGAGTCCTTCATGCTCTTGCCGAAGCCGAAGAAGCCCTCTGCCCTATCGACATAGAGCTTTGCATTTGACGATGCCACCTTCCATGCCTCGATGGTGTCGAACTCGCGTATCTCGGTGCGACGCTCCTTGCCCTCGGCATACTTACTCCTGATGCGCTCGAAATATGCCACAGCGTAGTCGGTGAGGTGGTCGAGGTCGTGCTTCGTCTGCTTGATGTCCTTCTCGATCTGCTTTATCTCGTTGTCGGCCTTCTCGCTGTCGTAGCGCGAGATGCGGATGAATTTCAATTCAGTAAGGCGCTGAACATCCTCGATGGTCACCTCTCTGCGTAGCTGCTTCTTGAAGGGCTCGAGACCCTTATCCACTGCCTCGTACGCTGCCTCGCGTGTGCGGCATCCCTCGATGAGCTGATAGAGCTTGTTCTCGATGAAGATGCGCTCCAACGATGCGGCATGCCATGCCTCGTTAAGCTCGTCGAGCTTAATCTGCAACTCCTTGCCAAGAAGAGCCTTCGTGTGGTCCGTAGAGTAGCGCAATATCTCGCTCACGCCCATAAACACAGGCTTGTTGTCGACAATGACACACGCATTGGGCGAGATAGAGACCTCGCAATCGGTGAAGGCGTAGAGTGCATCGATGGTCTTGTCCGAAGACTCGTCTGCCGCAACCTGGATGACAATCTCCACCTTCTCGGCAGTGTTGTCATCAACCTTCTTAATCTTAATCTTGCCCTTATCGTTTGCCTTGATGATAGACTCCTTTATCGACTCGGAGGTTGTTCCGTAGGGTATCTCGGTAATGGCGAGCGTGCGCTTGTCAATCTTCGAGATGCGTGCGCGCACCCTCACAGCGCCACCACGCAAGCCATCGTTATAGTTGCTTGCGTCCATGATGCCACCCGTTTGGAAGTCAGGCAAGAGCACAAACTCCTCGCCACGCAAATAGGCGATAGAGGCGTTGATGAGCTCCACGAAGTTGTGGGGCAATATCTTCGATGCCAAGCCCACAGCGATACCGTCAGCACCCTGCGCCAAGAGCAAAGGAAACTTAATGGGAAGCGTCACGGGCTCCTCCTTGCGACCGTCGTATGCCAACATCCACTCCGTGGTCTTCTTGTTGTAGACCACATCGAGCGCAAACTTCGACAATCGTGCCTCGATATATCGCGCTGCCGCAGCCTCATCACCCGTGAGGATGTTACCCCAGTTACCCTGCATATCGATAAGCAAGCCCTTCTGTCCGAGCTGCACCAACGCATCCTTGATTGAGGCATCGCCATGGGGGTGGTACTGCATAGCCTGACCCACGACATTGGCAACCTTGTTGTAGCGGCCATCCTCGACACATTTCATAGCGTGCAAGATGCGACGCTGAACGGGCTTTAGTCCATCCTCCAAGTGGGGCACGGCACGCTCCAAGATAACATACGAAGCGTAGTCCAAGAACCAATTTTTGTACATACCCGAGAGGCGACGCACACCATCCTCTGCCGAGGTCAATGCGCCATACTTACCCTTGGGAGCATCCACCTCGTCGGTCTCGACCTCCGCAGCCTCAACTACCGCGCTCTCACTCGCTAATATCTCTTTATCCTCGCTCATTAGTCAACGAATTTCATGTTTTCAACAATATCCTCCTCCACGCGTAGGTTGCCTAC
>JAGBTW010000015.1 GCA_017631135.1 Alistipes sp. | reverse complement strand
TGTACTGGTGTGTACCCTCTACGGGTGTTAGCGAGCCAGGTGCTATGTACTTTGCGGGCACTTCGCGCGCCTCGACCATCTCGAGGTAGCTCACCTGCGCCATAGCGCTTGCCGCCACGAGAAGCATCACAAATGTAGTAAACAGTCTTTTCATATAGTTTTAGGTTTTAGTTATTCATAAGGTTGACTAATAGTCAATTACAGCTTTTTCACCTGCTCGGGCTTATAAGCACCCTCATACTCCTCCTTACCATTGGGTTGGTATGATACACAGCGTAAAAGCCCGTTACCATCTATTGTCTTGATTATCATTCGACGATTCATGGGTTCATAAATCACCCCATCACCTACCTTGAAATCTTCAGAAGAAACTACATTTTCCTCCTTCAATTCAGTGTTTGGAGTGTGTAATTTTCCATATAAAGCAATAGATTTCTTCTCTTCTTCTGTTGGGTATGCTCGAACAAGTCTATCCTTCATCTCTGCTACATTATTACACATTCCCCATATCTTGAAGAATAAAATAATCTGCAATATACCAAAGGCTATACCTACTAACGACACTATTATTGAGAAAAATTCACCCATAATTTTAACATGATTTATTGTGTTGATTTACAAATAAAATGAGCATTTTACACTCAAGCCAGATCTCAAATCAGCCAACAAGGCAGCGTTTAGATGTCATCGATTGAGAAGTCGTAACTTAATCGCTTACCCGTTGTGAACTTCGAGTTGTCGAGTTTCGAGTTGAACTGGTCGACAGTAACGCGAATGTTCTCCTCGTAGGGTGGCATAAGGAGGTCGAAGTTGAGAGCGTAGTTGATGGCTGTCTCGACGATCGATACGAGTGCCTCGCGGTCAATCTTCTTCGTGCCAAAAGCCATGGGGCGCACGAGCGTCTGGCGCTTACCCTCGACCCAGAAGCACCTCTCGCGGTTGATGAAGATGCGACCAATAAGGTAGCCCTCATCGGCATTGCGGTTGTACTTGAGCGAGTCGGAGAGGAAATTGTAGATGTTGATGACACCGACGTATGAGTTATCCTTATCCTGCTGCACATAGCCATTCTGCCAAATGATGTGGTTAGAGTCGAACTCAAAGACGTCGGTGTGCATCTGCACAAGCAGGATGTCGGAAGCGACCTGCAACTGCGCCTCGAACTTACCACGATCGCGATACTCGATGCGCACACGGCGGTCGAGCTTGCCATCGAGCTCGTCATCTATCTCGGATGCCATCTCGAAGAGCGTCTCCTTAAGGTCGTTGAATGTCGAAAATGTGTTGTCGAAAATCTGCTGCTTGAGGGTCGACTTCTTGACTATAGCCTCAAGTATTTTCTCTCGTAACGTACTCATATATGGTCTTTTATTTCGTTATTGCAAGCGTATTGTGCGTCCCTCCGCAAGCTCGGCATTGCTGCGCATAGAGTTTATCTTCGACAGGCTCTTGAGGCGTATGCCATAGAGCTGCGAAATCTGATAGAGCGTCTCGCCTGCCTGCACCTTGTGAAGCAACTCCTCGCCCATCCACGATGATAGCTTACGCTCGATGTAGACGATGTCACCCTCTGCGGGCTGTGCATCCTTGGCTACGTCGTTGAACTTGCGCAGGTGAGCTGCTGATACCGAGAAGAGCTTTGCAAGCGACTCATAGGTGTCACCCCTCTTTGCCACGACATAGTGCGCACGGTTGGTGAGGTATACGTTATATCCCTTGTGGGCATTTATCGTCACGCGGAAGTTGTTGGGGTCGATGCCCTTGTCGGCGTATGCCGTTGCTATGTCGTTGAGCGTAGAGGCATCCTCCGCCACCACCTCCTGGGCTATAGACTCGGCAAGCACACCCTCACCCTTCTTGGGTGTTACGCGCTCTTGCAACGCCGCGAGGTCCAAATCGTACTCCGACGCGAGGTATTTATCGTAAAGCTCGATGCCATTCTTCTTGTCGAGAAGCTGAAGGTTGTATCGCTCGATGATGCCTATGAGGCGCTCGGCATAGTCGGGTGCTGTGGCATATCCCGCCTTTTTAAGACCCTTTGCCCAATTTTTGTAGTCGTCAGCATCGTAGGCAAAGAGAAATTCGTAGCGCGAGCCGCTATTGAGGAAGTCGGCATGGTCGCGGAACGACTCCTCGGCGCTGTCGTATACGCGGAAACAGTCGTTGGGGTCGTCATCAGCATGAGTTATCGTAGCGCCCGTCCACGAGCCCTTGCACTTGATGCAGAAGTGATTGTTTGCCACGCGCGCAAGGTAGCCATTGCCATATCCCGACTCGAGAATTGCCTGACCCATGGTTATGCTCGCGGGGATGCCATACTCCTCCATGTTCTCCACGGCGGTGCGTCGCCACTTGAAGATATACTCTTGGGGTGTTAGCTTCACCCACTCTTTAGTTGGCTCTTTTGCCCCCGATGTGGGCTCTGCAACCTGTGCCGAGAGTGTTTGAGGCATCACAAACGCCATAATAGCGAGCGCTAACACACACGAAACGAAGTATTTATTGAGTCTAAACATAGCTGCAAAATATAGTAAATTTACGGTTTGAGGCAAAGATACAAAATTTACTCTAAAAAATCAATATCTGCAACGAGAATTACAAAAGTAAGGTGTGAGGAGAGAGGTGTTTAGGAGGACCTTTAGAACCCTTCAAAAAAAAAT
>JAGBTW010000122.1 GCA_017631135.1 Alistipes sp. | reverse complement strand
GGCATCGAGTCACAGGACCTCAACATCCACAACCTCATCGTGCGCAACCGCAAGGGCTGTGTTGTGGTGGTGAATAAGTGGGACCTCGTAGAGAAGGATAGCAACACCATGAAGGTGTGGCGCGAGTTCTTGGAGAAGAAGCTCGCTCCATTTAGCGACATTCCAATCATCTTCACATCAGTAATCAACAAGCAGCGCATCCTCGATGTGCTCCAGGCAGCAATTCGCGTGTACGAGTCGCGCAAGCGTCGCATCTCTACATCAGAGCTCAACGAGTTCTTCCTGCCCCTCATCGAGAACTATCCTCCCGCAGCAACAAAGGGTAAGTACATCAAGATTAAGTATGTGACACAGCTCCCAACGCCCACGCCACAGTTTGCCTTCTTCGTGAACTTGCCACAGTATATCAAGGAGTCGTATCGCCGCTTCTTGGAGAACAAGCTCCGCGAGCAGTGGGACTTCTCGGGAGTGCCTATCCAGATTTACTTCCGCCAAAAGTAATTTTGCGTGATAGCGGCGCATCTGCGACACTTCAATCAACGCCACCAATGGGACGTACATTGAGTACTACCCATCGGTGGCTTTTTCATGTCAGTGTTACATTTGCACCACTCTGACGCAAAATTGATTTGTTGTGATAGGCCGCAATTGCGGCACATCCCTAAAAGTAAACCGCCAAGGACTGTAGGTTAACTACTATCCCTTGGCGGTTTCTTTTGTGATGCACCACATCTTACGGCTTCTGACAACAAATTCAGTCGTATTGCTAATCCTGGGCTTTTTCATGTCAGCACCACATCTGCACCCTCTGACAAAAAAATTGTTGCGATAACAAGACAAGTGAATTTAAGAAAATTAGGGAACTTAAAGAGCCGTCGTGTTGATTAACACTAAACTCCTTAAATTCCCTAATTTCACTTATCTATCTAAACTACTACCCTACTATTCGGATGTTTACTGCTCTACGCATTCGTAGACAGATGAAACACCCGAGAGCTTGAGCGTTGCGGCATTAGTGACATCGAGATGGAGGATACAAGAACCTACCTCTACGTCGTTAACAACCTCGCCTGCTGCATTATAGACTATGCAGCGAGCACCCTCCTTAACATCGCCCATAAGCAGTGTCACGCGAGTGGTTGAGGGCTTAAGTGCGAACTCCGCCTCGCCATTGGTAGCGAGGAAGGTGAATGGGTTGTTATCTGCGCCATACTCCTCCTTGGTGACGGGATTGATGTCAAACGAGCGGATAGCAAGCCAGTTGCGCTTCTCGCTCTCAAGCTTGCGGATGCCGACATAGCGCGCCATGAAGGGTTCACCCTTCCACTCTATCTCGTAGACGCCCTGCAAAGGTTCGGTGAGTGCTACCCATGTCTCGCCATCGGCAGAGTACTCCAAAATGGTGTGGTCGAAGTAGTCGACATCATCTACCGAGTTACGACCCTGAATGATGCGAACCTCGCGCACCTCGCGCACGACACCCATATCAGCACCTACGAAGTGGTCGGTGCGCTGACCCTCACCCGAGTGATAATATGTTGTGGGGTCGTTATCGAACATATACTTTGCCTGGGGAGCGCCCAACGAGCGGTATGTGCCCACGGGGGCAAGCGTAGATGCCTTTACGCCTGTGAGACTCTCGTAATAGGCTGCCGCCATATCATCCATAAGTCGCTCGTAGAAGGGTTTTAGCTTCATTGTGCCTACGCGGTGTGCGTCGTACAACGCAACCTCCTCCTCGGTCATAAGATTGTCGGCATAGAGCTGCCAGAAGGCATCATAGTCGCCCGCAGCATAGAACTCATAGCACTCGATAGCCTTGAGGCAACGCTCACCGAGCTTCGCAAACTCAACGAGCCATGGGCGTAGCTCCTCGAGCAGCGCCTTATTCTGCATAGCCTCCATAGCCTCGGGCACAGCGATGATGCGCACGAGCTCCTCCTTTAGGCGCGCAGCAACCTCCGCATCGTACGATGCAAAGCTAAATGTCTCGGTCTCCCACGACTCCAAGCGACGATAGCCCGTCTCGGTGTCGCACGAGTGGATGGCAAAGAGACGATATGCCTCCTTTACCTCGGGAGCAAGCTCCTCGATAGCGCGCTCCCAGCTGTCGATGGGGTTGTAGGCCTCGGTATTCCATGCGAAGTCCGCAACGCTATAGAGCGCCAACTTCGACGCCTCGGCATGCTCCATGGGGTTGCTCAATATGCCGCGTGTCTTTGTGTTGTCCATGCTATTTGCCAAGCCATATACAGGACCCTGCATGACGATATGGCGCGCATAGTCCGTAACGGGGAAGTTCCACCAGAAGAGCGCAGGACGCTTGATGCGTGACTGCATCCACTCCATTGTAGACTCTGTCATGTCGCTGCACACAGCGTCACCAGTCCAAAAGACATCCACCGAGGGGTCGAGCTCGTTGCCATAGATAACAAGGCTACCGCGCTCCGTGGGGTTAGCCCATAGGCGTGTGTACTCCGTAGGGCAGACGATAAGTGGCTCGATGTCGCCCTTAACAGCAACAAACTCCTCGTTTAGGATGTTCATAAGCTCGGTCTGGTAATAGGGGTTTGTACCCGCACCCTCGATGTCATCGAAGTGGATAGCAAAGGCACGCACACCAAGCTTATACATAGCCTCAAACTTATTCTTAAGGTTCTGAATATCTGACTCCTCCCACTTTATATCCTTTCCTGGGTGCACAGCCCACACGAAGTGCACGCGATTACGCTTGCAGGCCTCTACAAGCTCCTTAATCTCGGCTGCCTCGTCCGCGGGATACTCCTCGCGCCAATATGGCGACGAGTGATATGGATCATCCTTGGGACCATATACATAGTAGTTCATCTTGTGGCGACCATAGAAGTCGATGAGCGATAGGCGCGCAGCGTGTGACCATGGCGTGCCATAGAAGCCCTCAACAACGCCACGATACTTCAAATCTGACCAATCGCGGATTACAAGGGCAGGGATAGAGCCCTCCTTGCCACGGGGACTCTCGACAATCTGGCGCAAGGTCTGCAACGCATAGAAGGCACCGAGCTCGTCGTAAGCCTTGATGGTGATACCCTCGCGGTGGTGAACGGTGAGCGCATACGAGCCACTCTTGTTGGGCATCTCATCGTCGGCATCCCAGCCACCCTTGACATACTCTATCGAGAGTTTAGCACCCTTGCGGCTCTGCTTAATAAAGTCTACCTCATCAGCGAAACTCTTTGCTTCACCCTTCAAAACCACGCCATTAGTGATGTCGAGGGGCAATGAGCGAAGTGTGTAGAGATGTTGGGGCGTGGGGTTTATAACCAACCCAGCGTGGTCGACCTTGTGACCAAGCAACACACCCACCTCCTGCTTCTCGCCACGCTGTGACGACAGGTCTTGAGCCACAACCACCGTGAGCGACATCATCGCCACAACAGCCACAGCCAAAAGAAAACGAAGTTTGTTCATCATAGTTATTTAGGTTTAATAATTCTCCAATTTGCAAAGATAGCAAAAACGGCGGAAATAGCAAAAGAGGGGGAGGAAGTGCTGGGGTCAAAGTGGTTCTGAGGGGGGGGTGAAGGGG
>JAGBTW010000121.1 GCA_017631135.1 Alistipes sp. | reverse complement strand
GCACTCCACTCCATAAGTCGGGGGTGGTAGAGCAACCAATCGGGAAGCTCGCCCGAGAGGAAGTTTAGGTTGAGACGCAGAGTACGCATATTGGGAAGGATGCGTGGTAGGTTGTTAGCAACTGCCCACTGAACGGTGTCGCCACGCTCGGCAACATCTGCCTCAGTGTATGCTCGCACATTATCCTCGCCCACGGTGAAGTCGGGGATAGAACCCTCAAAATAGTCGTAGGAGAGCTCCAGCTCTTCGAGGTTTTCCCAAAGCAGCAGTCGGCGCAGGGCGTTATCCTTTGCCGTGTTGTGGTGCATGCCTATGCCGCTGTCGCTCGATGCTGCGCCACGAAGGTCGCTGATTGCAGCGCGACGGTTGGCGGTTAGGTCGAGGCTCTTGAGCTTGGGGAAGTTCTCCATTGTGAGCACCTCGGGGATGGCGCTGAAGTTGTTGGAGTTGAGGTCGAGCTCCTCGAGCGTGTCGCCCAACTTTGCGAAGTTCTTGGGTAGCGACACAAGACCGAATGCCGCGACGCGGATAGCCTTTATATGCTCCAACTCGCAAATCTCCTCGCCCATTTCTATCTCCTTAATCATGGTGTTCACGTTGCCATATAGCGATATGGTCTCGAGGTATTTGAGGTGCTTAATCTCATAGGGTATACCCTCCTCGGTGTCGAAGTAGCTCAACTCGATGTCGCGCACACGACCTACAGCCTCCTTTGCGGGAAGCGTGGGGTCGCTCTCCTCCCACAGACGAACACAGTTCCAGCGCTGCATGCTCTCGGTGGTGGAGATAGCGTTGTTGCTCCAACACTCGAGCTTCTCGTGTATCGCGATGATGGCGAGTGAGTCACCCTGGCGGTTATCCTCGATTTTTGGGGCTGCCATCTGGCGCACGACGATAGTGGCGGGCGTGTCGAGGGCATCGCCATTGCGAGGACGGAGGTGTAGCTTTGCTACGCGCTCCTTGTTGTCGTGGTTCATCTTCCAGTTTATGCCCAGCGTTGTTGTGCGTGGGCGTGCTCCGCGGTTGAGCGTTAGAGTGTAGTCCTCCGTAGTAAGCCACTCGTCATCGCTGTCGTACTCCGCCACGATGTCGAACTCAACATTGGCACTCACCTCCACCTCGAAGTGGCGTAGCGCGCGTGCTGCTGATGCAGCAACCTTTACCTCGCTCTCTGTGGGTGTCACGGCGCGTGCATAGCCCGCCTGGTTGACCTCTACACTCTGCAGTAGCTCGCCACCTGCCGAGAAACGTATCTCGGTAGAGCGCGCATCGTTGATAAGGGTTGAGTCGATGCGCACCTCGCAGCGCACCTCGCCACGACCATTTGCGGGTGATACCATGACCCATGGGGCATCTACAACTGCTGTCCACTCCCTATCGGAGCGAATGGCAACCTTATAGGCTCCGCCATGTGCCTCGGCATCTATTGCCGAGGTGTCTGCCTCAAAGCCTTGTATCGTTGTTGTGGGGTCAGCGGTGCAACCTATAAGGGCTGCAAAAGCTACACAGCATGCTATATATAAAATCTTTCTCATAGTAGTTATTAGTCAAGGTTAAGAGCATCGCAACCGCGGATGTCCTGTGTTGAGTCATAGATAAGCTCGTAGTAGCCCATCTCGATGTAGGCACATACGCCCGAGAGGTCTATCGAGATGTTGGGGTTATCCTTAATCTCGAAGAGAAGGATGTAGGGCGATATGGTGTCCTCAATCTTGCGTAGGTCGTTCGAGCCGATGTAGAATGCCGACATCTTGGGGCAGGTATATAGTCCCGTGGGCCACTCGCGAAGTGTGCGGTTACCCGCGTCGTCGCGCTGCTGGCGTATGCTCATAACGGTGAGTGTGTTGATGCCAAGCGGTGCATAAGGGAATGCCTCAAAGGCGTTGCTCGAGAGGTCTATACCATAGAGATATGGGATGTTGAGCGCGCTAAAGTCGTCGTAGGGTAGCTCCTTTAGGCGGTTGAAGCTCAAGTCTATGGTCGTGAGATAGTAACTATATGGACCCGTGAGTGCTCCATCTGAAATCTTGCGCATGCCGTTGTTCGAGAGCATGAGTGTCTCAATCTTCGAGCCCGACTTCATGATGCGTGCGGGGAGCTCCTCGAAGCGATTGTTGGCGAGGTTGAGGCTCGAGGCGTTGATGCCGCGCCACTTGTCGCCATTCTCCAAGCTTGAAATATCGTTCGACGAGAAGTTTGCAGACTGCATGGTATATACTGACTGCGCAGTGAAGATGTCGGGAAGCTCTGTGAGGCGGTTGTTCGAGCACGAGAAGGTCTCCATCTGGCTCAAGCCACAGAAGTAGCCATCCTCGGCAGCATAGATGCGCGTAATGGCGTTGTTGTCGAGGTAGATGGTGGCAAACGAAATCTCCTTGCCGAAGGGGTGTACCACCTCCAAACGATTGTTTGTGCAGTCGAGGTAGCCGAGCTTGGTCATGCGCTTGAGATAGTCGTGTGAGGGTGTCTCGCGCAGGTTGTTGTAGCCCATATATAAAATCTGTACAGCATCGCCCGACTCACCATCGATGAATGCCTCCCAGTCGGCCTTGAGCTGCTCGCCCGAGATACCCTTGTTCATCGATATGTTGAGCGACTGCACGTTGGGCAGTGCAGAGAGCATCTCCATGGGTAGGCGTGTGAGCTGTGCACAGTTGTAAATCTCCACGTCGGTGAGCATCTCGAATGCAGCCCATGACCAAGTGTCGCGCTCGGCGTAGAATGGTGATGTGGGCTCTACGTCTGCGAAGAACTCATCGGTGATGGGGGCGTTGGCGATGAAGAGCTGCTCGAGCTTCGTGAGGCGCATCATCGAGCGCGAAATGGCGGTGATGCCATTTGTGAGGTTGCCAAAGGCGACATCCTTGCGCTGGGGCATCTGCATAGCAATGGGCTTAAGTGCTGGGTCGCTGTTTATGGCGAGCTTAAGCTCCTCGCTCAAGTCCTTGCGTGCGTCGTACTTCACCACGTTGTTCATATAGTCGAGGGCGTGGATGCGTGCCGTAGTACCCGCATCGTAGCCACCAATAAGCTCGTTGTGGTTGCCGAGGTAGAGCGTGCGTAGCTCCGTAAGCTGACCTATAGCGTCGGGCACAACGCCTTTAGCGCCAAAGCCCGAAATGTTGAGACCCACGACGCGACCATTGCCGTCGAGTGTCACGCCAGGCTGGTCGCCCCACATGTCTATGTCTTTGTTGAAGTCCCAGTTTGTGCCGGCCATGTACTCCTCGCCATGGAATGTCCAATTTGGACCATCCAGCGCAAGCCATATCTCCTTCAACGCCTTGTAGTCCTTGATGTGCTCTGCCTCCTCGGATAGCACTATGGGCACAATAGCAAGCGTCTGCTGGTTATCCTCGACGTTGAACTCTATCTCCACATCGCCAATCGAGGCGCGACCAATGGCGTTATTGCCCTTTGTGTCGGCATAGACAACGTAGTCGGTGATGATGTAGTCTCCCGCCTCGACCCAGTGGGCGCTGTTGCAGATGATGTATGCCGACTGGCTATTACGCTGGTAGAGCTCCTCGTCCATAGTACCCTCGACGAAGGTTTCGTAGTACTGTGTGCGGAGCGCCTTGAAGGTTGTGGTGCGCTTGTTAAATCTGTTCTGAATGGTGATGTCCACAGAGGCGATAGAGCTAAACAGGAAGTCGCTCTCGGCGGTGTAGCGAGTAGTCTCGAATGCCTTGAGTAGGGCAAACGACACTATGCCGCGCTTGACGGTCTCAACGCCTATAGTCTCAACGACCAAGCCGTCGTGTGCCACGGTGAACGAGCCTTTGCCATCGCCCACCAAAATCTCTTGGTCGAGGTTGTCGTAGATGTAGTAGCCGATGATGTCGTAGTTGCCCGCCAAGAGACGCAGCTTCTCGCTCCATAGTCCCCACTCGGCAGTTGTTGCGTCGTAGCTCGAGAGGTTGAGCGTCTGTGTTATTGTCGAGCCATCGTGCTGCATGACAACGGTGATTTTGCACGCGTCAGAGAACCACTCAAGGGCATCGGTAGAGCGCGTGTCGAAGCTCTCGAGTTGCGATGCCTTGACAAGGTGGAACTGCACATAGCCATACTCGACATCGAGGCTCGCCTGCTGTTTGTCGCAGCTGCCAAGCAAGAGGGCAACTGCAACCACAGCAATGTTAAGTGCTTTATGTATAATGTTTCGTGTCATAGCTGTTGTCGGTTATTTGGTGGGAGGTGTTACAACAAGCATCTTCTTTGCCACGCCATCAACCTTGAAGATGACGTATACATCCTCGGTGTAGTCACTCTTGGGACCCCAAAGGTGTATCGCCATGCGCTCATCCTTGTTCTCGCCCATGTAGTATTCGTTCTCGCTGATTTTCAGCTTCTCGCCCTTGTATATGACCTCGGCAGTGGCTCTGCCCTCCTCGAATGTTGCGGTTGTCCACTCCTCGATGCGGGGGTCGATAATCACGCCAGGGCGCTTGCCCTCTACGGAGTTGACAAAGGGACATGTGTATGCCTCGCTTGCGCCATACTGCTCGATAACGGCACTATCGGTGTAGGGTGTTGCGGGTATCTCAAGAGCGGTGAGCGAGTGGTATACATATAAGCCCTCGTACTCGCCGCGCTCGGTAAAGTCGCACTGCGTAAACTCGGCAAGTATATACTTCAAAAAGTCATATTTGATGGTCTCGATGGCAATGCCCGCAGAGTCGTCAAGCTCGAAGATGTTGGCGCTCAAGTCGTTGCATATATCGTTATAGATACCATTGGGTAGTGCCATGACGATGCCATAGCGTGTGGTGTCGCTTGCCGAAACGGTGAGTGTCATGGTTGCGTAGTCGAACGCCATCCACGAGGCATTGAAGTGGTGCGTGGGGATGCCACGCTCGATAACCTTCTCAATAAGAAGCACGCTATATTCGTGGTTGCGTGCTGCGATTTTGTACTGCAAGCTGCTGCCGTAGCTTATCATCTCGCCCGACTCGGCATCCTCTTGGCGGAACTCCTTGCCGTCGAGCGATACCTCCAAGCCAAAGGTGTCGGAGGTGGGTGATTCAATCGAGAGGTCGTTCTCGCTCATGCCGTTGAAGATGATGCTAAAGTTGAAGGTGGCGTTACGCTCCTCGTTGGAGAATGTCACCATGTGGTTATCCTCGGCGGTGATGGGCTGACACTCGCGCTCGTTGTTGTTTATGATGCGTGCATAGGCCTCGACGCGCTCGTTGGGAGCTCCCGTAACTGCGCCGCTAACGATGTTGTTACCCTGCATTGTGCCCAGCTCCATCCACTCGGGGAAGTCAGTGGCTGCGAAGCGGAAGTTGGCCTCGATGCTAAACTTTATCCATGTGTTGTAGCCGAGCTCGATGCTCTGCGTTGCGCGGTCGTTGGCGTCGTAGATGCGCATGTTGAGTCGCTTGGCACTGCGCTCCACGGTTACCAATGTTTGGTTTATGCCACCCATCTTGATGGTAATATTGGCTGTTGTAGGCTCGTCCTTAACGCCCTGGTCTGTAATTTTGAGGGTTATGGTGTGGTTGCCCGCCTTGCCCGAGATGTCTTGAACCTCGCCATTTGAACTAATGAACTTGCACCACATGGCATCCGATGAAAGTTGCCAGTCGTGGCTTGCGGAGAACTCGAAAGTGGGCTTGTCGCCCGCCTCACACTCGATAGTGTCCAAGGTTGGGATTGGCTGCTGTGGCTCCTCGGTGGGGGTGTCGCACGACGTGATGGCTACGAGAGAGAGCATCGCCGCCAAAAATGTTAGATTGAAAAGTCGTTTCATATATGTAGTCTGTTTTTTCGGTTGGTTAGAAACCCTCGCGCATGATACGCTCGGCCTCGTCATCGGTTATCCACTCGAGGATGTTGGCGTAAGTGCCCACGGTGCCCACGTTGTCGACATAGAGTGTCACATACTGCAACAAGAAACCCTCGCATGGGCTGTAGTAAGAGCCCGAGTCTATGGGTTGAGTCATCATGAGCTTGCCATTGCCATATATAGTGCCAAAGGCCTCGCCCGTAGAGCCAACAACCTGTGCTTCGGGCATCTCGATAAGGGGCTCGAGGCGATTTTCGTTGAGGAAGGTTATGCTAATGTCGTAACCCTCGTAGTACATATCCTCAACAACAATGGTATTGACCAACTCCTCGTCGAGGTGTGTCTTTACGAGGCGCGACTCGGTGTTCATATACTGCATGGTCCATGTCGAGGTGAGCACAGCATAGCCCGTAAAGGCGTTGATGTCCAGTGGACAGCACTTGTGGAGATATATCTCGGTCTCGGTGTTGTAGTCCTCCCACTCATCCTCCTTGTCGATGACAAGGCGCAGTGTTATACCCAACGCGTCTGCCACGCCAATGGCATCGGCATAGCCCTTGATGCGAAGGGGAGCAACAAGCTCGCCCGCGGGGATGGTCACCGTCGTAGACTCTATGGTGTAGTGCATGCCATAGATTGCACTTGTGCGCGCGGCGATAATCTCGACGCCCACATTGCGGTCGTGCTCCGCGGTGCGCGTAGCGGCGATGGGTATCTCGAACCACTCCTCGTTATCTATAACACCGAGGTCGTGGCGCTCGGCCGAGAACATTATGTAGTTTGGACCGTTGTAGATGGGGCGCTCGGTCTGGCATCCCACCATTGCGGCAAGCAGCAGTGTGCCAAGTGCTACAATAAAACTTTTGTGAAATCTATCTATCTTCATATCTCTATTTGTTGCTGTCGTTAGGTAGTATCATCGAGCCTGGAGACTCCAACTCGTGCTGTGGTATGGGCCACACGAAGAGCGGGTTGGTGGGCTCAACCTTGAGCGAACTGCCATTCTCCAGAGACTCGGTCTGTGGCGTGCGCTCGAAGCCCTTGTGCCAGCGCTTGAGGTCCATAAGGCGGAAGCCCTCCATGTAGAGCTCCTTGATGCGCTCCTCCTCGATTATCGTCATGGCATTTGCCTCGGTCATGGTGACGCTGTTGCCATACGAGGTGTAGCGCGCGGCACGAAGTGTGGCTATGTCGTTGCCCGCGAGTGCATAGTTGCCCGAGCCTGCGACGTATGCCTCGGCGCGTATGAGATACTGCTCGGCAAGGCGCAGTGGTTTGGGCATCGTGGTGTGCAATATCTGCTGGTTATAGAAGTTCATGTTGCCGAAGTACTTAACCAAGAGAGGCCATGTGAGGCGATGGCTGTGACCTGTGGTGTAGGAGTAGAAGTAGTTGCCATAGCGCAGGTCGCTGTCGTCGTAGAGGTTGAGCACCCACATAGAAGGTACATAGTCTGGCTTCATAGACGAGTAGTCGTAGTTGAAGAATACGCGACCCAAGGCACCTCCG
>JAGBTW010000120.1 GCA_017631135.1 Alistipes sp. | reverse complement strand
GAGGATTACGAAAACGCTACCGCCGTACTTGACGAGCGATAGCGTTAGCTTCCTAATTTATATATTGAGACTGTGCGGTCTCGGGTTTCTCCTTCTCGTTCCATAGGTGCCACGAGGCGATGGCTTGCGTCTGTAGCATTAGCATGCCACCCATCGTTTTTGCCCCTTGTGCCTCGCCGCGCTTTAAGAATTCTGTCTTGGCGGGGTTGTAGACAAGGTCGAAAAGGCGATGCTCTGTGCCCACTGCCGAGTAGTCAATTGAGGGTGCATCCTCCACGTTGGGCGTCATGCCTACGGGTGTGGCGTTGATGATGAGCTTGTGCTGGGCAATAACCTCGGCTGTAAGCTTGTCGTATGTTATGTCACCACGCGAACTGTCGCGCGATACAACCTTGAACTCTATGCCGCGACGCTTCAATGCGTACTGCACAGCCTTGGATGCTCCACCCGTACCCAGGATGAGCGCCTTGGGGTTGGAGTCTATGTCAAGCCAATGGAGCGATGCCTCAATGCCTGTGATGTCGGTGTTATGACCTATCTTTTGTCCATTGTTGATTACTACGCAGTTAACTGCGCCTATCTCGTGCGCCTCTTTAGTTAGTCCGTCGAGGTGGGGGATGATGCTCTCCTTGTAGGGTATGGTCACATTAAAGCCCTCGAGGTTGTGCTCGGCGATAAGCTTATCGATGGCTGAAACGTCATCCATCTCGAAGAGCTGATAGTCGGCATCTATGCCCTCTGCGCGAAACTTGCCGTTGAAGAACTTTGCAGAGAATGAGTGTCCGAGGCTCTTGCCTATAAGTCCAAAGTGTCGCATGGTTACTCCTCTGTGATTGTTGCCTCCTCGACGGTCTCTGTCTCGGGCTGTGCCTCAATCTGCTCCTCTACAACAACCTCGGTCGCGGGGCTCTCCTCCGCCTCGCCGCTACCAAAGAGCCACAATGCAAGTGCGGTAAAGCCTATGAGTATGAATGTGAAGAGCGTAGCCAAGAGGTTGAAATACTTGTCGATGAAGCTCTTGATGGGAGCGCCGAACTTCCAAATAAGTCCGCCGATAAGGAAGAAGCGCATGCCGCGTGATACAATAGAGGCGATGATGAACATCACAAAGTTGATGTCGAACATGCCGCCAGCAATTGTGAAGAGCTTAAAGGGTAGCGGTGTGAAGCCTGCGGTAAATACAATCCAGAAGTTGAAGCGGTCGTAGAGATTACCTACGTTGTTAAAGCTCTCAACGCTAAATACATGCTCATAGAATAGGTTGGCAAGTGCGGTTGGCTCACCCGCGGGAGTTATCCACGCAAAGTGACCGATGGCATAGCCTAATGCAGCACCTATAATCGAGCCCACAAGACATATTGATGCGAAGCGGAACGACTTCTTCGTAGCGCCAAGACATAGTGCGATAAGCAGTACATCGGGTGGAAGAGGAAACCAGCTTGCCTCGAATAGTGCGATAAAGAGTAGTGCGAGCCAGCCCCAACGGCTCTCGCTCCATGATAATACCCAGTTGTATAATTTCTTAATCATATCTTTGTTTGAAAAAAGTTCGCGACAAAGGTATGATTTTTAGTTGAATTTGACAACAATTCCGCCACCAATAACGCAATTATTGCGATAAAAGACTACGGGTTGACCAATGGCAGGTGCCCATGCGGGGTCGTCTGTGGTTATTATGTACCCCTCGGCAGTGGGCTCAAAGCTTACGGGACGCTCGGGGTTGCGACCTATGCCGCGTATCTTGATTGTTATGTCGTTGGCTGTTAGTAGCTCCTCGCGACTTATGATATTGCACTCTGCTACAGTGAGTTTGTGGTGGTAGAGCTCCTCGTTTTTGCCTACGATAATATTGTTGTGGCTTGCATCTATGCCCACTACGCGCAGACCCTCGGGGATGCCAACGCCACGGCGCTGACCTATGGTGTAGCGAGCAATGCCATTATGCTTGCCACACACCTCGCCACGGCTGTTTACGATGTCGCCAGCCTCCATCTTAATGCCCATGTTGTGGAGAAAATCGGCGTAGGGTAGTCCGCATAGGAAGCAGATGCCCATGCTCTCGCTCTTGTCTGCAAAGTCGCGTTTTACGTCGCTCTTGATGGCGTTACCCATGGGTGTGAGTGCGCGCGAGAGAATATCTTGCGACAGCCCCCAAAGGTAGTAAGATTGGTCTTTGGTTTCGTCAGCACCCTTGGTGACGTAGTATAGACCATCGCGCTTGGTGATGTTGAAGTAGTGTCCTGTGGCAATGTGCTCAATGCCAAGGCGGTCTGCCTCGTTTTTAAGTATGCGCCACTTGATATGTGGGTTGCAGCGTGTGCAGGGCGCGGGGGTGTGACCAAGAGCATATTCGTGACAGAAGTAGTCGATAATCTCGCGCTTGAACTCCTCGCGAGCATCATATACTATCCACTCCACGCCCAGCTCCTCGGCCTTGGTGCGCGCCTTCGTTACCATGGCGTTGTCACCCATGGTGTCAATGGTGAGTGCCACGACACGATAGCCCGCATCGGTGAGTATGCGCGCCGAGGTGCAGCTGTCTATGCCTCCACTAAATCCTAATAATACGCTCCGCTTCATATAAATATAAAAGAGGCTGAATAAAAAGTGTATTTTGTCGTTACGCTTGCGCTCAAAATCCTCATTTACGCCGAGTAAACTGCGGTTTTTCGCGCTTCGCAAGCCTAAAACTACATCTTTTTATTCAACCTCTTAAGTAATGGAGATGGCTAATTTATATTTTAGTCACTCTCTACTTTTGTTTACTCTTCTAAATTCTCTCTGTTGGTCTCAAAATATTCGGGCTTCTTTGTCTTAACAAAGTCCACCATCTCGTGCAGACCATCCATGAACTTGCCGAAGTCCTCCTTGTAGAGGTACATGTGGTGTCGTGAGTAGCTGTATGAGCCATCACTGTTTGTGCGTCGTCGCGACTCGGTGATTACCAAGTAGTAGTCATCACCCTGTGTAGCCTTCACATCGATGAAGTATGTACGCTTGCCAGCGCGGATAGATTTTGAGTTTATTATCTCGCCATATTCATCGTGGTCATTGTGAAAATTGTTCTCCACGGACATAGTTTGTTTGGGTTATTAGTTATTTCTTTTTAGTGTAGTAACACTTTCCGAAAAACGAAGGTACACATTATTTGCGAAATGACCAAATTTTTGCCTATAAATCTATAACAAACTGCCCAAATGTCTCTACTCGTTTTGTGGTGTTATAGGACTTAATATCCTCTTTTGGAACAATTTATCGCCTATTATCTCCATCGCTCGAATAAGAGCTATGTCGTGGTAGCGACCGTATAACCTATAGTAAAAACCGCTCATATATGCCTCCTCGGCTATCTGTGCGGCGATTATCGCTCGGCACTCCTCGAGACTTTTATCATCTGCGACACACTCTGAACTTTCGCACACTTGTGAGGTAAGTAGTGATACGGTAAAATTGTCCAAAGTGTAATTTTTCATAAGCTCCTCCGCAGTGGGGTATACGGTCTTGAAGTCGTCAATGGGCGTGCGGTCGAAGATGTCGATTATGGCTATCTGCACCACGTTTTGCTCAATCACCGCACGGGTGAATGGGGTGTGCGATGTGCTATCCATAGCGATATATATGTCGGGCATGATGCCACCGCCACCATAGACCTTGCGGGCTGTGTTTAGTGTGGTGTAGACCAACGAATCGGGGATGGATGTTGTGTCGAGTGGTGAGTAGCGCTCGCGGTCGTTGAGATACTCCTCCAATTCGCCATTGTTATATGGGCGCTGGATGATGCGACCAGAGGGTGTTCTGTAGCGCGATGTGGTGATGCGCATGCCAGACTCATCCTTGAACTTTATCAGCTTCTGCACCAAGCCCTTGCCATAGCTGCGTCGACCAACGATAACTGCGCGGTCGTGGTCTTGGAGTGCACCAGCAACAATCTCGCTTGCCGAGGCTGTATCCTCGTCAATAAGCACAACTACAGGCATGTCGGCATAGTTGCCATTTTTGGATGCCTGGTATGTTGTTGATGACTTACGACCCTCGAGCGAGACGATGACATCGCCACGTTTGAGGAATAGCTCCGAAAATTGCACTGCCGAGGGTAGCAGACCTCCGATATTACCTCGCAAATCGAGGATGAGAGACTTGACATCCTGGAGACTATTCATGGCGCTGATAAACTCCTCGGTCGTGGTCTTGCTTAAGAAGCTATCCACACGAACGTACGCCACACTGTCGTTGAGCATAAAACTGTCGCCAATAGCGCGGGTGGCAATATCGTCACGCACCACATCTATGCTTATTGGCTCGCCACCACGAATAATGGATAGGGTAGCGACGCTTCCCTTCTTGCCACGAAGCAGCTCCACAGCCCTCTCATGCTCTATGCCTATAAGCGACGAGCCATTGACGGAGATTAGGCGGTCGTTCTTCTTTACCCCTGCACGCTCGGAGGGTGAACCCTCGAGGATGCGTGTGACGATGAGCGTATCTCGCAACGTAGTCATGCTAAAGCCCACGCCCGAGTACTCGCCATTTATGCCGCTATACATCGCCATAAACTCCTCGCGCGAGAGATATGATGAGTGGGGGTCGAGCTCCTTGAATGTCGCTTCGAGCGCTGCCTCGACAAGTGGTTCGAGGTCAACATCGTCGACATAGTTGTTGCGCAGATATGTATAGGCGTAGTTGAGCTTCTCTAAATGTTGTTGGTTGTGCTGTTGGGCAGATATTTGCCCACAACACAACCAACATAACACTATTAATATTGCTTTGCGCATAGCTACTTAATGTGCGCTGCCACCTCGTCGAAGCTAACCTTGAGCTGCTCG
>JAGBTW010000014.1 GCA_017631135.1 Alistipes sp. | reverse complement strand
GCGTTTATGCGCTCTGTGTCGTTCTCGTTGAATACCACGATAACCATAATCTCGCCTGTTGATGCTGTGCGGATGACCATCGTGCGCATAAGTCCCTCGTGTGCGCGGGCATTGTGGAACGAGTAGCCATTCTCGATGCAGAAGGCCTTCGTAGCAAGGCGAATGCGGTTCGAGATGTCGACCTGAAGGTGACAAAGGTTAATATCGAGGACCTTGTCGAAGCAGCCAGGGATGTGGAAGCCCACAGCGGGCGCAGAGGCTATGTCGCCACCCTCGGCAATCTCCTCGTATGTCAACCAGCGCTTGTCGGCAAACGTGAATTCGAGCTTATTGCGATATTCGCGTGTGCGCTCCGAGCCAAGACATGGGCGCACCTCGGGGATGTCGAGGTGTCCGATGCGCACAAGCTGATCCTCCACCTGCTGTGTCTTCTGCTTTAGCTGCTCGGCGTAGGGCAGACTCTGCCACTTGCAACCACCACAGATGCCAAAGTGCTCGCAGAAGGGCTCTACGCGCAGTGGCGACTTCTCCACGAAGCGCACGATAGTGCCCTCCATATAGCGGCGATGGTGCTTGCGTATCTGCACATCTACCACATCGCCAGGCACAGCCATAGCCACAAAGACAACCTGATTATCCACCTTGCCCATCGCCTTACCCTCGGCAGCGAGCGTGGTTATATGTAGACCCTCGATAAGAGGGTAATCCTTTCTTCTCTTTCCCATAATAACGGTTATATGCAGTTGCTAAAACGCCTTTGTTCTATTCTCCTCGGCATCCTTCTCCAATGCTTCGTCACCCTCCCACTCGAAGTACTCAAACTCGGTGCAGTTGCCAAGACCGAAGCGCGTGTAGGTAATGGGCAGACCCATAGCCACAAACTTTGTCTCGTAGGCAGTCTTTACGGATAGCACCTCGTCGGCATATCCCGAGCCATAGATGTCGTCGTTCTGCACCTCTACATTGAGACCCAGGCGCTCGATAACGGCAGCCGTATAGGCATACAAGTGCTTCGAGTCGGTCTTGAGGTTGATAACGCCATCCTCGGCGAGCATCTTCTTGTAGTCGGCAAGGAAGAGGGGCGATGTGAGACGCTTCTTTGCACGGCGACTCTTAAGCTGTGGGTCGGGGAAGGTAATCCATATCTCCGACACCTCGCCCTCGGCAAAGAACGAGCGGATGAACTCTATGCGTGTGCGCACGAAGCCCACATTCTCCATACCGCGCTCCGTAGCAGTCTTTGCACCACGCCACATGCGTGCACCCTTGATGTCGATGCCTATATAGTTTTTGTTGGGATTGCGCTCGGCAAGCGCCACAGTATACTCGCCACGACCACAACCCAACTCCAACACGATGGGGTTGTCGTTATGGAAGAACTCCTTATGCCAATTACCCTTCAGGGGGTGGTCCTTGCGGAATATATCGTCAAACTCGGGCTGGACCATGCACTTGAACGTGAGGTTCTCGGCAAACTTTCTTAATTTATCTTTTCCCATAAGTATGGATTATGTTTTGCTATTCAAATAACTCAAGCTACTTATCATCGCTCTTGGCTGCGGGCTCACCAACCATGATGCCTACGGAACTTATGCCCTCGACAATGGTGTCGGGCGTGATGCGGAAGCGGTACTCACCCTTGCGACCGAGCACCACATTGCGACGATAGAGGAATGTCTGCTCCATGGGTCTCACCTCCTTGATACGTGGTATGCGAAGCGTGAAGGGCTCTTCTACCACCATCGAGTCGGGCGATATTGCGAGCACTCGCACATTTACCGAGTCGGCAACATATCCCGAGCCGTAGCGCACCACTATCGAGAGGTCACGCTTCGAGAGCGAGTCGCTATTATCGTAAACAAACTCCTCCACTGCGCCCCACACACTCGTCTCCATATCGTGCATCTTGACACTATGCTGGGTCTCCTTGCACGACACGACAACCATGGCCATAGCCACCACTACGACATATATCAAGCGACGCATCGGCTACTCGTTGTTACTGTTGTTTGTGTTGTTGCCATTTGCAGCACCACCCTTCTCGCCACCACCGTGACGGCGCTCACCGCCATGACGACGACCGCGCTGGTTTCTGCCACGACGCTCCGTGCGCTCGCCACCCGTATGCTCTGCACCCTCGCTCTTCTGCTCGTCAGCCACTGATGGTGCACCCTCGCGCTTCTCCTTGCTAACGCGAGGCTCACGAGGCTCTCTACCCTCGCGGTTATCGCGCTCACGACGATTGTTGCGGTTGCGACGATGCTCCGAGCGGGGCGCCTCGCCACCCTCCTTTGTCTCGGCTTCGGGCTTCGCCTCTGCAGACTTCGCGGGCTTCTCCGCCTCGACTGCAACGCTCTCCGCTGCCATCTCCTTTGCCTCGGGCTTGTTGTCGCGATTACCACGACGCTTGTTACGCTTGTTGCGCTTATTCTTGTTATCGAAGCGTGTGATGCTATCCTCCTCGCTGCGATATGTAGGCTCTGCAACTACAGCCTCGTCACCCTCACCTACGAGCGTCTCGGCCTTCTCGCCAGCACGGTTAAGCGCAATAATCTCTCTCACGCGGCTGATGGGCAGCGTGGTGAGGTTTGCCATAGTACCCTTGCTTGTCGAGAACGACATTGTGCCCGCCAATGGGTCAATCTTAACAAGGAACCACTCGCCCTCGAGTGTCTGCAGTGGCTCGCGCAGACGAGGTATGGTGCGACGTGCATCAGCATACACATCGTACTCATACATTAGACAGCACTTCAACTTCGAGCACTGACCCGCCAACTTTTGGGGGTTGAGCGAGATCTCCTGCATGCGTGCAGCATTTGTTGTCAC
The DNA here is from genome assembly GCA_017631135.1 of Alistipes sp. Classification (GTDB taxonomy): domain Bacteria; phylum Bacteroidota; class Bacteroidia; order Bacteroidales; family Rikenellaceae; genus Alistipes. Next base: position 14,969 of record JAGBTW010000014.1, on the reverse strand, counting down.
GCTCGAGAAGCTCGAAATCCACGATGCACAGCATAGCTCACGACCACATGCGCCGATGCCACCTATGCGACCCGCCTCCTGGCGAGCACCAATCTGCTTCATCTCGATGCGGATGTGGAAGCGCTCGGCAAATACCTTGATGAGCTCGCGGAAGTCGACACGCTCGTCAGCAATATAGTAAAATATCGCCTTGAGCTTATCACCCTGATACTCCACATCGCCAATCTTCATGTTGAGACCCATATCGGCAGCAATCTGTCGCGAAGCAATCATCGTCTCATGCTCCAGCGCAATAGCCTCCTGCCAACGCTCAATGTCGTAGGGTCGCGCCTTGCGATATATCTTCTTGAACTCGCCATTGTGGGGGTTGAAGCCCACGCGGCGCATCTGCTTTGCCACCATATCACCCGTGAGCGATACGATGCCGATGTCGTGGCCTGGCTGTGCCTCCACCGCAACGATGTCGCCACGCTTGAGCTCGAGATTGTTTACATTCTGGTAGTAGGAGCGACGCGTATTCTTAAACCTCACCTCGAAGATGTCGGTGGGGATATTGTTTGGATACTCCTCAAGCCAGTCGTTCTCATGGAGCTTGTAGCAACCCTCCGAAGCCTGTGCACTAATCTCTTCGCCACAATCGCAAAATGTGCAACCACGACCAATATCTGGAATATGTCTTTTGTTACAACTCATTATCTTGGTGTTATATATATACAATTCGGGGTAAAGATACAAAAAAATAAGCAAACCTAAAAGCGATAAGCGAAAAGTTTACCAAAGAGAGTGCAACGCCCCTAAAACCACAACGACGCAGAGAGCGAAACAAGATGTGGATAGGCATACATCATGCGGTTGGCAAAGGGTGCGATATAGGTGCGATTACCCACCTTGTGGCGCGACACACGGTTCTCTTCGTATGCACTATATATCACACTGCCACCCAACAAATTACGCACGGCAAGTTGCACGTTTAGCGACATGTCGTTACTAAATTTTATGCGCTTCGACACAGCCACATCTATGGTCGCAGTGTTAGGTAGGCGCTCTTGATATTTCAGCACCTCGGCCTCCTCGGGCGATGCGGCAAACGACACTACTCGCACCGTGCGGCGCACAAACGATGGCGATACATACCTACCACCCCAATACTGCGCCGAGGCACGCGCCATCCAACCCCTATGACGAAATGTCACATCGCCATACATCATAAGCTGTGGCGCACCAACCCTATACCCCTTAATCTCCGATATAGAGCTCGCAATCAGTCTATTATCATTATCCGAGTATAGCGCAACCGATGGGTTTGTGCTGTAGCGATACTGCGCCGCGGTGAGCGCAAAATTTGAGCTGAAATATCGCGACCACGCCACATCTGCCGATAGCTCCGCACCATAGTGTAGTCGCCCTATGCCCCTAACCACCGCGTCGACATACTCTCCCGCAAGGTCATCGTAGTAGTGCAGCACATCCATCTCGCGCACCACCCCCGCGACATACAACCTCGCACCGAGGCGCACGCGCTGTGCCGTATAGCCGTACGACACCTCCGCAGCCATTGCCGTAGCTAACTCCGGTGCATCCACACGGCGATTGTTGTACTCCGTCTGCAAGAACATATCCTCCACCCTGGGGCTCTCACCACGCACCATAAGCGCAACGCCAAAATCGTGACAACCAAGCGAGTAACTACCCGTTGCAGTTAACATCGCAGGGAGCAGCGTGACACCCCGCGAGCAACCATACGATGCCGCACCCGCAAACAGCTCCTTCTCGAAATATCCTCGGCGATAGCTGTGCTCCACCGCCATGTTTGCACCCACAGCAAAGTCGACACCCCACAACTGCCATCGCGCCGAGGCATAGAGCTTTGCACCGAGCCTTGCAAGGCGATAGTCATAGCCATAGCGCTCTCCCTCCACAACGACATTATCGGGCATGCGCACATTGTTATCCGTAAGGTGCGAGTATGTAGCATCATCCTCAAGGTAGTAGTCCCTGTCGATGATATATTGCGCACCAAGCAGGTCATCCATAACCCTGAATGCACGCTCCGTATCTCCACGCAGCTCGACACCATAATTCAGCTCCGCACCCTTTACCTTTGTGCTAAAGCCGATGTTTGCTACCGCATGCGCCACATTTGCGCGCCTCGATGCCACAGCATAGCGCGCATGACCATCTCTCTGCAGGGCATTGGTGTGATAGAGCCCATCCCAATCTATCTGCGTATAATGCACATCGTTTGCCAACCACGCCTCCTCGACCACGCGCGCCTCGTCGTCACGGTCATAGTACGAGGGCATATATTTGTAGTTGTCGGGCGCGGGCGTAGTGGCATTAAACCATGTCAGCGAGGAACTTCCGCGCTGCTCATAGTGGATGTTCGTTGCAAGCGTCATGCGGGTCACCGCCGAGAGCCTACGACGCCACAGCGCCACAACCTCGGGACGCAGAGAGGTCGCCACGCGCGAGTTGCGCACCTTGCCACCCTGCAAGCCCCACGCGGGGTTGTAGAGCCTATTGTGCAAGAGCGTGAACGCCTCATCCGTAGATGCCTGACGCAGACCGCGCTCCGACCATGGCAGGGCAAAAATAAGCTCCACATTGTCGTTACGACCCGCATACGAAGCGCCAACAGCCATATCCACAGCATTGGTGTAGACACCCTCAACATATATATCGCGCCCCGTGCGCACGCGCGCATTGGTCATCACGCTCCACCCCTCCTTCAAAGGCACGCCCAAAGGTGTTATATCGTAGACACCGCGATAGTTGACTCCCACGAGGTAGTTACGCCCCGAGAGGTCTACGCGTAGCGACTGACGCTCATAGAGCCTCGACTCCGCACCAAGAAGCATAGTGGTTGTCTCACCCACGGCACCCGAGAGCACCGACCCACTCATGCCCTCCGCGACACCCCTTCGATAACCCAACGACGAGAGCGTGCGCTGCGTAGCATAGTCCACTGCCATATAGCCAAACATGCTTCGCGCCTCATCGTTGCGCATACCCCTGTAGCCACTCGCGCCATAGGACAACGCATAACGGCTATTTGAGGAGTTGTACAGAGTAACAACTTGCTCCTCTTTGGACTCGTCGAGACCACCCCAAAGGGATATATCCTCATCCTCCTTATAGAACTTGAAGTCGCGATAATCGAGCTCCTCGACCACCTCTTGCGCCACGGCACGAGCCACGAAGAGCAGCACTGCAGCCGCTGTCGCGAGGATATATTTGAGATTGCTCGTCATGCGATTATAGGTTAGTGGTCATTAGTACAAAGATAGCAATTTTAGACCATAAAACCTAAAAAAGGCGACGAGAAGCGAATAAATCATAGAAAAAGGGAGTTTAGGGAATATAGTGAGTTTAGTGAGTTAAGCGTTTAAGACACTCCATAAATTCATTAATCTCACTAAATTCTCTAAACTAATTCCCCCCCTACTCTCAAGCGAGCGACACACGCGCCTACTCTTACACTACCCTCGCTACTCACAACTACACACTCTTCCCCCCCACCATCAGCATACTTTTATTCTGAACGAAGTGAACGCTGCGATTAAGCCATGGCAGAACAAGGCTTGTTCTGCCATGGCGGAGCAGGGTAGAGGAACTCAAGAATCTCTCGGGTAGTACGACATTTGAAGGTCTTACAAGCCTCGAGATGTTTCGCTAACGCTCAACATGACAGTATTGATTATCAATACATTACTAATTGCTAATTACTCATTACTAATTGATAGTGGCATCCCTTAAGTCTCTTATTTTTCTTTAATCCCTCTGTATAGACTACAACTTTGCAAAAAAAACCAAGAGGCCACTCCCAACGGAGCAGCCTCTCGATCTATAAATAGGGTTAACGATTACTCGTTCTGCATTGCTGCATAAGAGATACTCAACGCATCAGCCTTACGAAGCTCCTGCTTTACAGCTGTAAGCTTACCAACTGTTGCCTCCTTATCTACGCGCAAGTTAACAACGATATCCTTGGGACCCAAGCCCTTGGTAGCTGTTGTAGCGCTGATAAAGTTGCGAATATCCTCGACCTCCTGGGTCTTGTCGTTGAGCTGAATCTTCAACGCATCCTCACCCTTTGCAGCGTTCATGGGCTTACCCATCCAAATGTTTACAAGATTCTTCTTGTCGAGCTCGGTAATCTCGTTAGCCTGGGGCATCTGAACCTTTACCAACGGATCAACCTCACGCATCGTAGTTGCTGCCATGAAGAAGAAGAGCAACATGAACACGATATCGGGAAGTGAAGAGGTCGACATTGCGGGCACTTCACGCTTGCCCTTTTTTGCCATTACTGCCATAATTACTTCTTTGTTTGATCGTTAGGTTCTGCCTCAGAAATCTTCATAGGAACAGCCTTACGGATGTTTGCTGCCTGGATGTCATCGAGCTCGTCGTAGCCTACACCATATACCAAACGCGCGATGTCGTCACGGTAGAGGTTGAAGGCATGAGTAAGCTCATCCTGCACCTGAAGATAAATCTTATACTTTGACTCGTTATCTGCCTTAAGAGAAACAAGACCCTCGCTGACATTGTACTTTGCGCCCTCAATCTCGGTAGCCTTCTTATTAGACTTGTCCTGATCTACGAGGAAGTGGTATACCTCACGCGAAAGACGCGAGTGACCACCCGAACGCTTAAGGTCTGAAGCACGATACTCCTCTGTGCCCACCATGATACTACCATTACGAGACACATTTACCTTAAGAACGTTACGCTCATTAACATCAACATCGTTCTGCTGCTCTGTAGGGTCAATCCAGGGCGGAAGCGTACGCTTCATACCTGTGTCGACATCCATCGTAGTGGTCACCAAGAAGAATATCAACAGCAAGAATGAAATATCCGCCATTGAGCTGGAGTTAATCTCACCAGCCTTTTTCTTCGCTCTAGCCATACACTACTTTTTAAAGAATCCGATAATTACAGACAATACTGCTGACAGAATAGCACCACCAGCTACAACGTAGCAAACGATAAGGCTAACATCTGAAATCATGTAGTCGAAAGCACCGAATACCTGACGAGTTGCGGGGTCAGTACCAAGACCGAGGTCATAACCAGCAGCATCCTTCAATGTGTGACCCTCTGCCCAGCCGTGACCAGCTGCAACATAGTATGCAACAGCACCTACTGCGCCAACGATAACAACGCCAAGAACCATCTTAACAAGAGCCTTCTTCCAGTTCTGTGCGAAGTTAATGAAGAGGTCTGCACATGCGCTGATGATAGCGATTACAACGATGATAGCAAGAAGAGCATAGCACCAGTAGATGGTGTTGCTAACAGATGTTGCCAAAGCAACAGCGTTCTCGCCATTAACCTTTGCATCAGCGTTTGCCTTGATAGATGCAGCGATGTTATCCTCCATAATCTTCACGTTCTCGCGATAGATATTAAGAGTATCAGCTGTAGCCTTGTAGTCAGCAACTACAGCCTCTGCATCCTTAAGCTGCTTCTTCTGACGAGCGTTAAGAGTCTTAAGCTCACCAAGCTGTGCAATCTCCTGCTGTGCAGCATCGTAGCCAGCCTGCTTGTCAGCCACCTTTGCCTCGTATGCGGGGATGTGCTCATTAACTGTAAGAGCGAGCTTATCCTGCTCCTCTACAATGCCCTCCTCTGTGAGCATATCCTCACCAATCTGGCTGGCAAAGACCTCGCCCAACTTTTCGATACCCTCTTCTACTGTTGCAACATTCTGAACAAGAGGAGTGCTGTTGGTGATCTTTGAAGACTCGGGGGCCTTCATACCATCCATTACAGCCATTCCTACTGTCAGTACTGAACCAGCAGCGAGAAGGATAACGACTATTAATCTAAATATTTTCATAGTAATTTGCTTCTTAATGTAAGTAGTCTAATTATCGCTTGTTGTATGCAGTAAGCATATCAATCAACTGGATTGAGCTATCCTCCATCTTAACAACCTGAGCCTCAATCTGAGCAAGGATGTAGTTGAAGAACACCTGGAGAACAACAGCAGCGATAAGACCGAGCATTGTAGTCAAAAGAGCCACCTTGATACCACCTGCAACGACTGCGGGAGAGATAGTAGCCTGTGCCTGGATATCATCGAAAGCCTGGATCATACCAACAACGGTACCCATGAAGCCGAGTGATGGAGCAAGTGCGATGAACAATGAAACCCATGAAAGACCGCTCTCCATGTTACCCTGCTGAACTGAACCGTAAGATACAACAGCCTTCTCAACAGACTCGATACCCTGATCGTAACGCATAAGACCCTGGTAGAAGATTGAAGCGATAGGACCGCGAGTGTTACGGCAGTACTCCTTAGCAGCCTCAACGCCCTCATTGTTAAGGAGCTCCTCAACGCGAGCGAGGAACTTCTTAGTGTTGATCTTTGACAAAGCAAGGTAGAGAATACGCTCTACTGCAACAGCCATACCGAGGATCAAGCAGATCAAAGGCAAGAGCATCCAGCCCCAACCACCCTCGAGGAACTTCTTCAAAAGAGCGAAGTGCATAGGCTCACCCTGCAACTCTACCTCCTCTGCCTCTGCCTCCTCAGCTGGTGCGTCTACAACCTGCTCAACGGTAGCCTGCTGTGCAGCAGCCTCGTTTGCCTCCTGTGCGTAAGCAGCGCCAAATGAGAGAGTAGCAGCTGCCAAAACCAAAAATAATTTTTTCATAGTGTTTTGATAGTTAAAATTTGTAATTTTTTAGTAGTTGTTTTCTCTATATTTTTGTTTCTTAACGATTTTTAGTCGTCTTTGTTTTAATAACCTGCAGCGCAACGGCACACTATACAAAGCCCCATATACCCATGGAACTAAATACAAATCAACACATTACACCACAAAACAGAACTTTTCTCGCTATAAAAGCCCTCTTTTTTGGTAATTATCAGTGCGAAATATACGGATAAATTTCCAAAAATACAACCCCCTTACAAAGTAAATTCACCACGCAGAGGACGTCGCATCAAATTCAAAGTTTCCGAAAGTGGCAATTTTTTGCCTAAAACGTACATCAATTTCGTCACCGCAGCCTCGATTGTCATGTCGTGACCCGACACCACACCAGCCTCCTGGAGCGCCAAGCCCGTCTCGTATAGGTGCATCTGCACAGCACCATCCTTACACTGCGACACGTTGACAATAACAACACCCTTGGCTATAGCCTCCTTTACCAAGTCAACAAACCACTCCGACGTAGGCGCATTGCCCGCACCGTATGTCTCGAGCACAACACCGCGCACACCGCTATCGATGAGCATCGCGCGGAGTGTTGCAGGGCGTATACCTGGGAAGAGCTTGACAACGATAACGTCGTTCGACATAGACTCGCTGATGCGGAACTCATCCGAGAAGTCGGGAGCATAAGGAGCTATGTATTGAGTGTTGTACTGGATGTTTACACCCACATCTGCCAGGGCATGATAGTTGAACGACGCAAATGCGTTCAACGCCTCGGCACTATGCTTCGTTGTGCGGTTGCCGCGCATGAGTTTATTCTGGAAGTAGAGCGCCACCTCGGGAACTATGGGGCTACCATCCTCGTTGTGCGCACCAGCAATCTCGATGGCTGTGATAAGGTTCTCACGACCATCTGTGCGCAATATACCGATAGGAATTTGGCTACCTGTGAAGATTACGGGCTTTGCGAGGTTCTCGAGCATGAAGCTCAACGCCGCAGCCGAATAGGACATGGTGTCTGTGCCGTGCAGCACCACAAAGCCGTCATATTTAGAGTAGTTATCGCGAATTAGACGCGCCATGTCGACCCAATTGTCCACCGACACATTCGACGAGTCGATGGGTGGTTTTATGGTCAAAACCTCAAGGTCTACCTTTAGACGCTTAAGCGAGGGGAACTCCTCGTAAATTCCGCTAAAGTCAAATGGTACGAGTGCTCCAGTGGCCTCGTCAGTCTTCATACCGATTGTTCCACCGGTATATATTATCAATATAGAAGATCTCTTCATGGCTGAAGGTGTGGGCTTTTATGCACCACATATCTTTACAAAGGTAGACAAAATTTGCTATAGTCAAGCGACTTTTTACATTTTTTTTCGTTTTTATGCAAAAATAAATTTTGTTGCACACCTTTCCACCCACCCTTTTTAAAGCGAAAAGAGGCGCTTTGTAGTGGTTGTAGTGATGCTGTCAACACTCTCAAAAGAGAGGTTGTGCAGCTCCGACACCTTGCGGCACACATGCCCAACGTATGCCGACTCGTTGCGCTTGCCGCGGTGTGGCACGGGGGTTAGGTAGGGGCAGTCGGTCTCCAAGAGGAGCAACTCTACGGGGAGCTGTGCAATCTCCTTGTCGAGGCCCGCATTCTTGAATGTCACCACGCCACCTACGCCAAAGTATATATCGCCCATCTTTGCGAACTTCAAGGCGCGCTCCGCAGAGTCGGCATAAGCATGCAACACACCTCGTAAGCCGCGACCGCGATATGTCGCCAAGGCATCCTCCATCTCCTTATACGCCGAGCGCGTATGTATCACCACAGGGAGGTCATACTTCAGCGCAAGCTCTATCTGCGCATGCAACGCCTCGCGCTGCTGGCGATAGAAGTCCCCACTCCAATATAGGTCGAGACCTATCTCACCCACGCCATACATGCGCATAGGAGGCTCGCGAAGCAGTCGCTCTACAGCATCTAACTCATCGCGCCACAGGGGGTTATCGTTTACCGACGTGGGGTGCAGACCCGCCATAGGCATACAGTAGTCGGGGTGCTCGGCAGCAAGCTCCAGCATGCGCGGGCGGCTCTCGCTATCTATATCGGGCAACAACAACAGTTCAACGCCCGCCTCTCTTGCACGCGCCAGCGCCTCGTTGCGGTCACCATCAAACTCCTCGGCATATATATGTGAGTGTGTATCTATCATATTCTTTCGTATCGTTTTCCGGGCAGTGCGCGCACAAGCCCCTTAAGTTCCATATCCATAAGCACCATAGCCAACTCGCCCATTGTCAGCTCCGTAGCCACAATCAGTCCATCAAGGTCTATGGTCTCGGCGCTGTCAAACGCCCTATATACTTTGGCTTCTGTCTCTGTCAGCTCCGCGAGCATCGCATCCCCATTATCGACTCTATCCGTGGGCTGCGACACGCTCCACCCCACCTCCTCGGCAATATCCCGAGCGGTCAAAATCATGCGAGCCTTGCCTGTGCGTATAAGGTTGTTCGAGCCAAAAGCCATCGAGTCGGTTATGCGTCCTGGCACAGCCATAAGCACTCTACCATAGCTATCGGCAATATCTGCCGTAGCGAGCGACCCACCCGATGCGGGCGACTCCACGACAATAGTACCCATGCTCAATGCCGCAATAATGCGATTGCGCGCGATGAAGAGCTGTCCATTTTGCTTCGACTGACTATGTAGCTCCGAGACCAAAGCTCCGCCGTTACGCAAAATCTCCTCCGCGAGGTTGCGGTTGGGTGCAGGGCTCACACTGGGCAGCGTATCGGCAACCACAGCCACCGTGGTTACGCCATGTGCAAGTGCCGAGCGGTGGCACGCACTGTCGATGCCGTAAGCCAAGCCACTCACAACACACAGGTCGGGAACTATAGCCCCCAAATCGGCAATCAGCTTATCCGCAACGTGAATACCCGAGGGCGAGGCCTCGCGTGTGCCCACCATAGATAGCGTGCGCTGGTGCAGTGCCTCTACATTACCCTTCACGAAGATGACATGCGGTCTATCGGATGCTTCACGCAACAATGCGGGGTAGTCCTCGTCTGTTGCCGCTATGGCGCAGATACCATGCTTACGACAATATCCAATCTCCGCCTCGGCTTCGCGCATACCCTCACCCGCCACAATACGCTCGGCGACATCCTTGCGCAATCCTGCGTAGGAGACAAGCATTTGCAGCGGTGTGCTGTATATGGCCTCGGCAGTGCCAAAGTGCTCGATTAGATGCACTATGCCACGACTGCCAAGCCCACGAACAAAGAGTAGAGCAAGATCCTCGATTACCATAGTTGTGTTGCAAAATTTTTGTAAAGATAGCAAAAATATCGTTCTGTAACCACACAACGCGCAAAATTACCTATCGATAGTGGTTATATACTTGGTCACAGCGAGCGTCGCAACCGATATGCGACAGTCGGGCACTGCCGCCTTTATCGCGCGCATCAACACCGTTAGCGTAGCACCCGAGGTGAGCACATCATCCACCACAAGGATATGCTTTCCGCGCAGCCTCTCGGGGTGTCGCACCTTGAAGAGGTTGTCGACATTCTCCCAGCGGTCGCGCGCACCACGTCGCGCCTGTGAGGGGTTGTTGCGCCTGCGGCATGTCGAGCGCCTATCGACAGCTACAGCCATCGAGTGCGCAATGCCCTCGGCGAGATATGTTGACTGATTATAGCCGCGCTTAAGCAGCTTTATGGGGTGCAGGGGCACAGGAACAACTACATCGACATCGTCGTATAGCCCCGAGGCCTTGAGCTCTGCGCCATACCACCTGCCCATAGTGTATGCCGTCTTCCATGCTCCGCCATACTTGAAGCGGTGCACCATGGTACGCCAAATGCTGTTGCCCGCATAGAACATAAACGACGAGCCCTGCTCGATGGGAACAACGCCATCGAAACGCTCTTTAACGGGGTTATTCTCCCTATGCAAGTAGTTTGTAAGAGGTATATCGAGGCGACACTGCATACATATACCGTGCATAGCATCGTCGACATGCTTGCCACACACGATGCACGACGAAGGGAAGACGAGCGAGCGTATTGCGCGATATGCACTATAGAGCATCGACATCTATGGCGATTTTTACGGTCTTATATTTTGTGTCGCTCTCCACCACTGCCACAGCCTCGCGCAGTAGCGTGCGGGCACGCTGCATCGACGCCCCAGCCTCAATTTTGAGTATTATCTCGGCGCGATGCTCACCGCGCAACATCTCCAATGCTGCCGACACAGGACCCATGACCCTTGCACCGAACTTCTTACGCATAGCATCCGCAAGGGCGTGCGCCGCATGGTGCAATATGTTGTAATCCTCGTGGCGCAAGAGTAGTCGTATGAGGTGCGAGTAGGGAGGATAGCCAAACGCCTTTCGCTCTGAAAGCTCGCAATTAGCCATGGCGTGGTAGTCACCCGATGCCACAAAGCGTATTACAGGGTGGTTGGGTTGCGATGTCTGCACGACCACACATCCGCGGTCGTTGCGCCTACCTGCACGACCCGCCACCTGCATCATAAGTTGAAAGGCACGCTCCGAAGCCCTAAAATCGGGCATCGTCAACATGTTGTCAGCGTTGAGAATGCCGACCGTAGTGACACCGCCAAAATCGAAGCCCTTTGTGAGTATCTGTGTGCCTACAAGGATGTCTGCCTCGCCACTCTCGAAGCGGTGGACGATGCTCTTGAAGGCGCGCTCCGAGGTCGACGTGTCGCCATCGAGGCGCTCTATGCGTGCCTCGGGCACAAGGCGCGCTATCTCCTCGGCAACCTTCTCCGTACCGAAGCCCATGAGAGCCATATCTTGAACCTCGCAGTTGGGGCACATCTTGGGTGCGGGCATGTTGTAGCCACAGTAGTGACACTCCATGCGGTCGGTGGACTTATGGCGCGTGAGGGTCACATTGCAGCGTGGGCAGCGTGGCGAGTAGCCGCATGTGCGACACTGTATATATGGCGCATAGCCACGCCTATTTTGAAAGAGTATACTCTGTTTTCCTGCCTCGAGCGAAGCGCGCACACGCGTGAGCAGGTCGAGGTTAAAGTGCACCTTGCGCTCGTTGCGCTTAACGGCGCGTATCGTATCCGACACCACCACCTCGGGCAATACGGCATCACCCCAGCGCTCCGTAAGCTCTATATATGCATACTTGCCATTAACGCCATTCAGGTAGCTCTCGAGCGAGGGCGTAGCACTTCCCAGCACCACCCTTGTGCTATATATATGTCCCATGACCACCGCCATGTCACGCGCATTGTATCGCGGTGCGAGGTCGGTCTGCTTGTAGTTGGCATCGTGCTCCTCGTCAACTATGATGAGCCCTGGGCGCTTCATCGGCAGATATATCGCCGAGCGCACACCCACGATAAGCTCGCCACCCGACGATGACGCAAGGCGCAAAAATGTCTCACCACGACGCAGTGCCGTGAGGCGCGAATGATATGTCGTTGTGCGACCCTCGAAGATGCGCTCGAGGCGCTCGACAAGCTGCGAGGTGATAACAATCTCGGGCACAAGCACCAAGACATCGCGACCCTCGGCAAGGGAACGCGCAATGAGGTGTATGTATATCTCGGTCTTTCCCGAGCCCGTAACGCCATGCAACAGCGCCACCTTTCTATTAGCATGTGCCGCCTCTATGCCTTCGAGGGCTTTGCACTGCGCCTCCGAGAGCTGTGGCAACAGAAAATCATTGACATGAGCAATGGGCTCTATGGGTGCTCGGCGCTCCTCGACAAGACCACGACGCTTTAGCTCGGCGATATGCACCGCATCGGCATCCACCAAGCGGCGTGGCACAAAGCCATCCACGCTTCCGCGCTCCATAGCGAGGGAGGCGATCCTATCCATAGCCTCGGTGCGGCGGGGTGCACGGCGCGCATACTTTGCGACATACGCCGCGAGCGCCTCCTCCGAGCGTAGCTCCTCCGCCAAGGCAACAAAGAGTTCTGTGGGCGACTCTATGCTTCGCTCATCGAGCTCCGCAAGCGATGTCGCCGAGGGCTTGGCAAGTGCAGGTAGCGCAATGCGCATAACCTCACCTACCGTACACATATAATACTCCGCTATCCACTCCCATAGGCGTTGTGCCTCGGGTGTGAGTAGCGGCGTAGAGTACAATCTCTTAAGTATCGGCTTTATGCGTGGGTAGTCGGGCTTTTCATTAGTCAGACTCCACACTATGCCCGTATAATAACGACTGCTGCCAAACTGTACGACTACGGCGTCTCCTATGCCCACACCCAATGCTTCATCCACCGAGAAGGTGTACATTGGCTGTGCCAGCGGAAGAACTACCTGTGCGTAAAGCATGGCAGCAGTGGTTTAGAGTGATGTAGTATGTTGTACTACTAAAGCTTGTTCAAAGCGTCGAAGCCCTGACCGTATACACCCATTACAGAGCCAACGGTGATAAATGCGGTAGGATCCTCCTCGCGAACGAACTTCAAAATGGTTGAAGTGTCGCGCTTGCGGCAAACTACCATAACGGCCTTTGAAGGAACCTTTGAGTATGAGCCCATAGCGTCGATAAGCGTAGCACCACGATTAGCCTTGGTCATAATCATGTTTGCCATGCCCTCGTAGTCCTTACAGAAGATCATAATCTGGTTAGACTGCTGGTTACCAGACTGTACCAAGTCTACAGTGTAGCCGATAACTGCAATCATCATGAAACCGTAGATCATACGTGCAAAGGCATCGGGCGAAAGTGGCATCATAGGCACAGCCTCGATGAGCTGTGTAGATACTGGATCATAGTCCGCAGGTACCATGTTTACAGTAGTAGTGAGGAAGAGTGAACCAACAAGGATACCAAAGTCGGTCATGATCAACACCTTACCATAGCTTACTGTGCGGAACTTATTGATAATCATCGCAACGATATCGGTACCACCAGTAGAGCCACCCTGCATGAACGATACTGCGATACCAACACCGCAAGATGCAGCACCCATAGCAACCAAGAGGATACGCCATGAGTCAACGCCCATAACCATCTTAACCATGGTGTCGGCAGGCATCAAGCTCACGAGGTTGAACATCACAGACATCATCAAGATGCAGTACAAGGTCTTGATACCGAACTTCCAACCTACAATCATAACGCCGAGGATGAGAAGGATGCAGTTGATTACGAAAATCAAGTTACCGATGGTAACGAAGTTTGAGATAAACTCAGAGCCGGGGAATACGCTTGAGAGAACGGCATTGATAAGCGTAGCCAAACCTGCGGCGCCACCACCCATACCACCTGCGGGAAGTACGCACATCTGCCAGCCGAAAGCGTAGCAGAACATACCAAAGGTCATCAAGAGATACTCCTTGATGCCTACAAGAATCGAACGAGAAGATAATTTTACACCCATATCAATTCAGATTTTTGAAAAATAAGGCTAATAGTTTATAAACTAAATTAAATTTATCGCATCTAATTTGGGGCAAATGTACAAACTTTCGCCCAAATTGAGCAATTTTTAGCAGTTATTTTAACGGGTTACTCGCAAATAGCTGTAAATAACCCATTTGCGAGCACCCCATTATCAAATGCTAATTACTCATTGTCACTAGTACCAAACGCTCTTCTCTGCGCCCATGTTAAACTTGAGCGTGCCACCAGCCACAATCTCCTCGTGGGTGATGTAGTAGCGGTCGAGAGCCTTGCCGTTGAGCTCCACGCTCTGGACATAGCGGTTCTCCTGGCTGTAGCCCGCGCGCTCAACACGGAATACGCCACCATCAACATCAACCTCTGCATCATCACCCATAGGCACGCCCAACACATACTGCTTCGATGCGGGCTCTACGGGGTAGAAGCCGAGAGTTGTCATAATGTACCATGCCGACATCTGACCCACATCCTCGTTGCCCGAGAGGCCAACTACATTGGTAGAGTACATAGTATCCATAACCTCGTACAAGCGGTCAGCAGCCTTCCATGGCTCGCCCAACATGGTGTAGAAGTAGATGATATGGTGGCTTGGCTCGTTGCCATGAACATACTGACCAATAAGACCCGAGATGTCGGGCGTTACATCCTCACCTTCCATCTTGCTGTCGGTTGTGAAGAGTTCGTCGAGGCGTGCTATAGTTGTCTCTCTGCCACCCATGTGCTGCTCCAAGAGGTCGAGGTCGTGGGGCACAAGCCATAGGTACTGCCATGCGTTACCCTCGCAGTACTCATTCGCAATGCGCGATGCGTTATAGGGGTTAAAGTCTGCGCGCCACTCACCTGTAGATGACTTACCACGGATGAAGCCTGTCTCGGTGTCGTAGT
>JAGBTW010000119.1 GCA_017631135.1 Alistipes sp. | reverse complement strand
CGCCACCATTGCCCTCGGGGCGGCGGCGCGAGGTGTTGCCACGCAAGCGTAGACCCGCATCCTCGAAGCTGTGTGACTCGCCCTTGGACTCGAAATCTACGTCGCAGTGTATATAGGCATTGGTGTCGCTATTGCGGTCGTACTCCTCAAGGAGTCTGTTCCACTCCTCCTCGCTCACCTCGATATGTATCTCGGGCAGCGCCTCCATGTCGAATACCCACCTCATGCCATCTGATGCCCAAGAACTATCGGGATAGTCTCCGTTTACAGGGGGCTGGGGTGTAGGGGTCTCCTCTTCGTCACCCTTTCCATCATCTTTGTCATCGTTGCCCTCGTTGGGTTGCTCATTGCCGTTGTCGGGCAAGATGAAATCGTTGTCATCAACGCATGCCACCGTGAGCGACATTAGTAGCATAACAACAGTAGTAAGAAAGCCAAATCTCTTCATATCTAAAAAATTATTATTTACTTGATGCAAATGTATCAATTATTCTTTAATCCCCTATAACGAGTGCCAAATAAGACTCTTTATTGTGCTGTTGGAGCAGAAATAGGGCGCTATGCCTCGCCTACAACTGCCACCTCGGGGCTCTCCTTCTTTGTGTCAATGGTGTTAAGCGACGAGAGCAGTGTTGTATAGTAGCTCTTTGATACGGGTATGCGCTTGATGCTATCGTCGTCGAGCGTGAGGTATCGCATCCTGTGCTCCTCACCCATGAAGCGTATCTTCGTGGTGTTGACGATGTA
This sequence comes from Alistipes sp., assembly GCA_017631135.1. Taxonomy (GTDB): domain Bacteria; phylum Bacteroidota; class Bacteroidia; order Bacteroidales; family Rikenellaceae; genus Alistipes. The sequence goes on along the minus strand of JAGBTW010000119.1, from coordinate 9,983 downwards.
GGAGCGGTGACAGCGCACCATGGCACTGCCCTCGAGGCTCTTTTCAATGGTGCTTGTCTTACAACGCAAGAGGTAAGATGAAATCTTGTCGTTGTGTTTGTAGTGTATCTTTATATAATTGTCCTCTGACTCAAGGAAGTATAGCGCGTTGATGTCTATTGTAAGGCGCAGTGTGCCACCATTGTCGTAGAAGTGCACCATGCGTGGGCTGCGCGCAAGTGAGTCGCTCTTCGGAATCATCTCCAGCACTCTGCGCTCACCCTCCGAACGACTTATCAGGCGGTTGTACTCCTCGCCAAGGCGCTTTAGCTCATACTGCGCCACTTCGAGCTCCTCGCACTTCGAGCGATAGCCCGCATAGAACGAGATAAGGATGTTGGGTATGGCGAGAATTGTAGTTATGCAGAATAGCGCGCGCATGCCGATGTCAACAACCGAGTAGCCCGAGTCGGCGAAGAAGCGGTAGGTGACAAAGGTGTATAGAAGCGTGATTGCTAACGCCTCGCCAAACAACCAACACAGATACTGCATCGTGGTAATTTCGACCCTATCTTGAAGCCTGTACATCGTCATGCGACTGATGATGAGTATGACTATTGCTCCGACATAGAAGAGCAACGTGAAGAGCATGCTCACCATGTTGTCGGGGTTGAACCACATAGCCAAGGAGAAGGGCTTGTAGCTTATAAGGAATATCGCAGAGAAGAGCACCACCGATGCTATTGTCGCTGCGATATAGCGGCTCGAAACAAGAAATTTTGGTATTTCGTAGTGTCTCATACTCTTATAATTTGGCGACAAAAATAAGAAAAAAACTATTTATTGCAAAATTTTTACCACTTATTATATGTTTTCACCACAGAATAGCATTTTCCACCACAATTCGCGTGCGTATACGAACGAGACATCTATCTTTGCGCCATTCCTATTGTGCGGCATGCATAGTAAAGCCTTAAACGGGGTGTGTGCTATGTGGATTTGTGAGCGCGCTTGGGATGTTTGAGGAACGAAATAAATGTTAAACTAATACAATATTTCTGATGAAAATTATTGGAACAGGATCGGCGCATCCAAAGTGTGCAGTGACGAACCACATGCTCGAGCAATTCCTCGAGACAACAGATGAGTGGATCACAGAGCGCACAGGTATTAAAGAGCGTTGTGTAATTTCGTCGGAGAAGTTGGAGGATCTCGCTGTGATAGCCGCAAACAAGGCTCTCGAGGATGCGGGACTCACAGCTGCCGACATCGATTTCATTATCTGTTCAAACGTAGTAAACGAGTATGTAACACCCGCATTGAGCTGTATCATTCAGGGCAAGTTGGGCGCTACATGTCCTACAGTTGATATTAACGCCGCATGTGCGGGCTTCCTCTTCGCTATGGACATGGCCGAGGATAAGCTTCAGTGCAAGAAGGCGAAGAACATCCTTATCGTATGTGCCGAGGAGCCCTCGCGCATGGTGAGCTGGCAGAACCGAAGCACATGTGTGCTCTTTGGTGATGGCGCAGGTGCTGCGGTGGTTACCGAGGGTGACGAGCTCAAGGCTATTCGCCTTACAACATCGTCGCTCACCGAGGTGCTCTACTATCAGCGTCGCCTCGAGCCTACACCCTACATCGACAAGGATGAGAACTTCGAGCCTCTTGTGATGCGTGGTCGCGAGGTGTTCAAGCATGCTGTGACCAACTCATGCCGCGACATCCGCAAGCTCCTACACCAGACAGGTCTCGAGCCTAACGACATCAAGTACTATGTCTTGCACCAGGCAAACCACCGTATTATCGAGTCTATTCGTGGCTTCCTCGGTGTAGAGGAGGAGAAGGTGCCTCACAACGTAGAGCGCTACGGCAACATCTCGTCTGCTGCACTGCCAGCGTTGCTTGATGAGCTTAACCGTGCGGGCAAGCTCCACAAGGGTGACAAGCTTGTATTCAGCGCCTTTGGTGCAGGTTTCACAACGGGTGCTTGCATTATCGAGTGGGCTAAATAATAAAATTAGCAGATAAAACGTTTGTAATTTTGGGTGCTGCGAGAGCGGCATCACTAAATAAAGAGTTAAGGAAATGGAACAGAGAGTAGTTATCACTGGTATTGGTGCAATCACCCCCGTGGGTAACCATGTTGAGGAGACTTGGAAGAACCTCCTTGAGGGCAACTGTGGCATCGACTTCATCCAGGGCTTGGATGAGTATAACCTCCCAGTGAAGGTTGCTGGTCAGATTAAGAACTTTGACCAGTCGGAGTATGAGCTCAACGCGGGTCTTGCACGCCGCAGCGACAGATATTGTGTATACGCCATGGCAGCAGCATCGGATGCAATGAAAGATGCTGGTCTTAAGAGTGGCGAGAACATCGACCCCGAGCGTCTTGGTGTATACATCGGTTCGGGTATCGGTGGCATGGACACCTTCGTAAACCAAACCAAGGTGTTGTTGGAGGAGGGCGTAGGTCGTATCTCTCCATTCTTCGTGCCTATGATGATTTCAAACATCGCTTCTGGTAACGTGGCAATTTCGCACGATGCACAGGGCGTATGTTTGCCCGTAGTTACTGCGTGTGCTACAGGTACTCACGCCGCTGGTGAGGCATATCGCGCTATCAAGCACGGCTATGCTGATGCCATCATCACAGGAGGTGCCGAGGCTTCGGTGCACCCCTTGGCTATTGGTGGCTTCGCAAATAGCAAGGCGTTGTCACGCTCGGAGGATCCCCTCCAGGCGTCGCTCCCATTCTCGGCTGACCGTCACGGCTTCGTGATTGCAGAGGGTGCAGGTGTGCTTATTTTTGAGTCGTTGGAGAACGCCTTGAAGCGTGGTGCAAAGATCTATGCCGAGGTTGTGGGCTATGGCAACAGCTGTGACGCACACCACTTCACCGCACCTCGCCCCGATGGCATCCCCGCATCGCGTGCTATCAAGCAGGCGCTCGACGAGGCAAAGTTCGACGCAGAGAAGGACCTCCTCTACATCAACGCACACGGTACTGGTACGCCTCTTAATGATGCTGCCGAGACCAAGGCTATCAAGCTTGCTATGGGTGAGGAGGCTGCAAAGAGAGCGAAGATTACCTCTACGAAGTCTATCACTGGTCACATGCTTGGTGCTACAGGCGCTGTGGAGCTCATCGCGTCGGCATTGTCGCTCCACCATGGTGTTGTAACGCCAACAATTGGTCTTACAAACCCCGACCCCGAGTGCGACCTCGACTACACACCTCTCAAGGCTGTTGAGGCACCACTCACCATGGCTATCTCTAACTCGCTCGGCTTTGGCGGTCACAACGCATGTGTGGCGCTTCGCAAGTGGGATGGTCAGTAATCGAAGGAGTATAAACCAAAGATATAGATAACACTATGAAACTTTTGGAAGGTAAGGTAGCACTCGTAACAGGTGCTGGCCGTGGCATCGGCAAGGCTATTGCCATGCGTTTTGCCCAGGAGGGTGCTAACGTGGCATTCACCGACTTGGCAGTAAACGAGGCTGTCGAGGAGACTGTAAAGGAGATTGAGGCTATGGGCGTGAAGGCGAAGGCTTATGCCTCTAACGCTGCAAACTTCGACGAGACACACGAGGTTGTTAAGCAGATTGTCGAGGACTTTGGTCGCATCGATGTGCTTGTGAACAACGCAGGCATCACCAAGGATGGTCTAATGATGCGTATGTCAGAGGCGCAGTGGGATGCCGTTATCAACGTAAACCTCAAGTCGGCGTTCAACTTCATCCACGCTGTAACACCTATCATGGCAAAGCAGCGCAGTGGCTCTATCATCAACATGTCATCTGTTGTGGGTGTTAGCGGCAACGCTGGTCAGTGTAACTACTCGGCATCGAAGGCGGGTATGATTGGTCTTGCAAAGTCTATCGCAAAGGAGATGGGTCCTCGTGGCATCCGTGCAAACTGCATCGCGCCAGGCTTTATCATCACCGACATGACCAACCAGCTCTCACAGGAGGTTAAGGATCAGTGGGCACAGCAGATTCCCATGCGTCGCGGTGGCACCCCCGAGGATGTTGCTAACGTGGCATTGTTCCTTGCGTCAGACCTCTCTGGTTATGTGAGCGGACAGACTATTCACTGCTGCGGTGCAATGAACTGCTAATATCGCAGAGTAATAATAAACATTGGGGCTGATTAAGATTTATATTTTAGTCAGCCCTATTTATATATAGGAGTATGAAGATAGCAATTATAGGTGCTGGAAACATGGGTGGCGCACTTGCTCGAGGCCTTGCTAAAGGAGAGTGCATACCAACAGAGAACATCTTTCTGTCAAACCCCTCGACGCCAAAGCTCGAGGCGCTAAAGAGCGAGTTCCCCGAGATAAACACAACAACTGACAACAGCATAGCGGCAACATCAGCAGACATGGTCGTGCTTGCCGTAAAACCATGGAAGGTTGTTGAGGTGCTCGAAGAGCTAAAGCCGCACCTCGACTACTCGCGTCAAGCTGTTGCCTCGATGGTAGGAGGTCTTGGCATCGCGCAGCTTGATGAGTGGCTCGACAAGGGCGATGGTGTGTTGCCCGCAACATACATCATCATCCCCAATACAGCAATTGCCACGATGAGTAGTATGACCTTTATCGCATCACAACGCTCTACTACGGAGTTGGATAACACACTTTGTGAGGTTTTTAACGAGTTGGGCGAGGCGATGCTTATCGACGAGGGCGCTATGCCTGCAGCTACGTCGTTGGCGTCGTGTGGCATAGCATACGCGCTACGCTATATCCGCGCGGCAATGGAGGGTGGTGTGGAGCTTGGTATACGCGCTAATGATGCCAAGCGCATAGTCATGCAGACGTTGCGTGGCGCGGTGGATGTGCTTGCTGCAAGCGATGCCCATCCCGAGGCAGAGATTGACCGAGTGACAACGCCTGGTGGGTTGACCATAAGGGGCTTGAATGCCATGGAGGCGGCGGGCTTCACCCATAGCGTTATAGAGGGACTTCGTGCTTCAACGAAGAGGTAGACTTACCATTTGCGACAATCTATATATTATATAGTGTAGGGTTAGACGGTGTAAAATAGCTACTCCTTTCTGCTTTATTTTGTTCTTTTTTACGAGGAATATTTGCAAGTTTCATAATTTTTGTTTAATTTCGCTTATTATTAACACGAGGTTCGAGTTTTATTTGCGGTTGTCGAGCGTAGATTGTGGCACGGATGGTGCTACGGAGCGATGACTGCTTTGTAAAATTTGATGAGATTAAAGAGTGATAACCGTATAAAAATTACGATTATGGCAGAGGAGAAGACCCATTACAATGACGCAGAGCTTGAGGAGTTTCGCATCTTGATAGAGCAGAAATTGGCATCGGCGCGCGCCGACTACGATATGTTGCGCACAGCAACAAGCAACGAGAACGACACCGAGGACTCGTCACCCACATTCAAGGTGATGGAAGAGGGTGCAACTACGCTCTCGCGTGAGGAGTATGGCTCGCTTGCGCAGCGCCAGGCGAAGTTCATTCGCAACCTCGAGATGGCTCTTGTGCGCATCAAGAACAAGACCTATGGTGTCTGCAAGACCACGGGCAAGCTCATACCCCGCGAGCGCTTGCTTCGTGTGCCCCATGCAACAGAGTGCATCGAGGCAAAGAATGCGCGCAAATAGTTGATACATAGCTTGTTTGAGTCGTTGCTCAATGGGTGATGTGTATTGTTTAGTATGTTGTGTTTCTTCGCTCTTGAGTTGATTTGAATGAGGCTATGGTATGTGGAGGCTGATTGCAATATCTGTATCGGATATTGTAATCAGCCTCTTGTGTTTTTCTCTGTTTCACCCTTCAGAAAAGGGGAAAATGTGAAAAATAGTACTAAAAACAGGTAGGAAAATGTGAAAAATATGGGTGTTTTTAGTGCGGATTGTGTGAAAATTGCTATATTTGCAAACAAATAAATGGTTTAAGATATGTCGGAATTGCTTAAAAGAAAGGTAGATACTTATTTGTCTGCATGGAAAAATAACCCTGATAGAAAACCCCTTATTATAAAGGGCGCTCGTCAGATTGGAAAAACGCGTTCTATTGAGAAGTTTGCTGGGGAGAATTACGCAAGTGTTATTCAGATAAATTTCGTAGAGCAAAAGAAATATAGGAATATTTTCGATGATGGTTTTGATGTCGATACTATCTTGAAAAATATATCCTTGCTCAATCCCGAACTTAAGTTTATTCCAGGCGATACCATCTTCTTTTTTGATGAGCTACAGGCTTGTCCCAATTGTGCTACTTCATTAAAGTTCTTTAAGCTTGATGGACGATACGATGTTATTTGTTCGGGCTCTTTGATGGGTATCAACTATAGGGAGATTGAATCAAATAGTGTTGGATATAAGGAGGACTATGAGATGCACTCTATGGATTTCGAGGAGTTCCTTTGGGCAAAGGGGTACTCTGATGAATTTATAGAGGAGCTTTATCAACACATGTTAGCGATTAAGCCTCTTGCTAATTTGCAAATGGATGTTCTTTTCGACTTGTTCCGTGACTATGTTACTCTTGGAGGTATGCCCGAGGTTGTGAATACATATATGAAAAATATGAATTTCAGTGGTACTCTTGGTATACAAAAGCAGTTGCTCGCAGACTACGAGGAGGATATTACCAAATATGTGGTGGGTTTGGATAAGGCAAAGGTTAAGGCTGTCTATAACCATATCTCCACCTTCCTTGCAAAAGAGAATAAGCGTTTTCAGATAACGAAAATCGCAAACAATGCTCGTAATAGAGATTATGTTGGATGTGTGGAGTGGCTTGCTGATGCAGGTGTTATCAATGTGTGCTATTGCATGAACCAACCAGAGTTGCCCCTCAGAGGCAATTACGACCCTAAATTGTATAAAATATATTTTAAGGATACTGGTCTTTTGATTGCGTCGCTTGATGAAGAGGCGCAAGAAGACTTAAGGGCAAATAAGAATTTGGGCACATACAAGGGTGCTATTTATGAAAATATAGTAGGCGATATGCTTGTAAAGCAAGGGTACTCCCTCTTCTACTACAGTAGCGACAAGCCAGCTCTCGAGATGGATTTCTTTGTGAGAGATGCTGACTCGCTCATTCCTGTGGAGGTAAAGGCTAATGATGGAGCAACTGCATCGCTTAATAATCTGCTCAAAGAAGAAAAGTATCCAGATGTGAAATATGGAATCAAGTTGGGGTATAAGAACATTGGTTTTAATGGTAAGTTCTACACATTCCCATACTTCTTGACCTTCTTGTTGAAAAGGTTTATTGCCGAGAGAGCAAAGCTATAGACTTTGCCTATTTATGTTTGATTGTTCAGTATTTTACGACTTATTAGCCTTGCGGGCGTATTCAAATAGCGCCCATGGAAGATGGCAATAGCCCGCAGGGTTCTTATCTAAATAGTCTTGATGATACTCTTCGGCGGGGTAGAAGTTGCGTAGTGGTTCTAACTCTACCGCGAGAGGTTTACCCGCACTCTTTTCTACCGCTTGGTAGATGGGGCTAATGGCGGCGAGCTCTCGTTCGTCAGTATAGTATATGCCTGTGCGATAGCGTGTTCCGATGTCACCGCCCTGTTGGTTTAGCGACAGCGGGTCTACAGAGTGGAAGTATAGCTCGACAATCTTTTCGAGCGATATAATCTCGGGGTTGTAAACCACCTTTACGCACTCGGCATACCCCGTGGTGTCGGTATACACCTGCTCGTACGAGGGGTTTTCTACTGCGCCATTGGCATAGCCTACGGTTGTGTCCACAACACCGTTTATCTGCTTTAGGAAGTGCTCCGTACCCCAGAAGCAACCACCTGCTAAATATATCTCCTTTGTCATAATGCAAAGTTATAAAAAAATGTGGAACACAGAGTGTGTTTTTAAGTTTAATAGAGTTTGCCTCCATTAAATTGATTTTTTACAAAAATTACCGCATTTTACATTTGTAAATTTAGACTATCTTGTGTACTTTTGTAGGGTGAAATTGCATCAATATCACCATGTCGCACCGTGCGAATAGATAATGCGCTAATTATTAGCGTGTTAAGTTGAGTGGTGCGATGCGAAAATAGCACGGTTTTAGTGTGCGATTTGTAGCTATTAAGGTTACTCAAAACAAAAAGAATGAAGCGAATAATACTATCGGGCGGAGGTACCGGCGGACATATCTATCCTGCGGTTGCAGTGGCAGAGGCTCTAAAGCGCAAATATGGCGAAGATGTGGAGCTGCTATTTGTGGGCGCAGAGGGTAAGATGGAGATGGAGAAGGTGCCCGCCTTGGGTTACAATATCAAGGGTCTTCCAGTGGCAGGTTTGCAGCGTAAGTTGAGCGACTTGCCTCGCAACTTGGCTCTGCCCTATAAGGTGGCAGCGAGCCTTTGTCGTGCCAAGCGCATCGTGCGCGACTTTAAGGCCGACATCGTTGTAGGCTTTGGTGGTTACGCCTCTGCTCCCGTGCTTTGGGCAGCACAGCGCATGGGCATCCCCACAATTATTCAGGAGCAGAACTCCTATGCGGGACTCACAAATAAGTTGCTCTCGAAGCGTGCGAAGCGTGTATGTGTGTCGTACGACAAGATGGAGCGCTTCTTCCCCGCCGACCGCATCGTGATGACGGGTAACCCTCTGCGTGGTCGCTTCTCGGCAGATGGCGCAAACCGCGACGAGGCACTTGCCTACTACGGTTTTGATGCGTCGAAGCCCGTGGTGTTGGTCGTAGGTGGCTCGCTCGGCACGCGCACACTCAACGAGATGATGAAGGCGTGGATATTAACGCTCGGTGGCGAGGCTCCCGTGCAGGTTATATGGCAGACGGGTAAGTTCTACGAGCGCGAGATGAAGGAGTTCCTTGCTGCGCACCCAACGAAGAATATTTGGCAGGGTGCATTTATCGACCGCATGGACTATGCCTATGCAGCTGCCGACGTGGTGCTTTCGCGCAGTGGCGCATGCACAGTGTCGGAGTTGTGCCTTGTGGCAAAGCCAACGATATTTGTCCCCTCGCCCAATGTTGCGGAGGACCACCAGACGAAGAATGCTATGGCACTTGTCGAGAAGGGTGCGGCGGAGATAGTGCGTGATAGCGAGGCCGTGGAGCGCGGTATGCGCGAGGCTGTGGCACTCGCCATGGACAAGGAGCGCCTCGAGCACCTCGCGACAAACATAGCGAAGCTCGCCATTGCGGACTCTGCGGAGCGTGTTGTGGCAGAGATAGAGCGCGAGCTTGCGAAGCACAATAGATAACGGCTATGGATAGTAACTACAAAAAGATATATTTTCTCGGTATTGGTGGCATCGGCATGAGTGCCCTTGCGCGCTACTATATGCACGAGGGTTGTCGTGTTGCGGGCTACGACCGCACGGAGACACCACTCACGCGCGCCCTCTCGAGCGAGGGTGCCGAGATACACTACGAGGATGATGTAAACCTTATCCCCGAGGATATGCGCTCGGCAGAGGATACCCTTGTGGTGCTTACCCCCGCAATACCATCCGACCACCGCGAGTGGGCATGGTTGCGCGAGCAGGGCTATCGCATTGAGAAGCGCTCACAGATGCTTGGTCACCTCTCGAGTGGCAAGCTATGTATGGCTGTGGCGGGTACGCACGGCAAGACCACAACCTCGACACTCGCAGCGTGGCTCAACCATGCAGCTGCGAAGGAGGGTAGTGCAATCTTGGGTGGCATATCTCGCAACTTCGACTCCAACCTCTCGCTTGGCGAGGGTCGCAGATTGGTTGTCGAGGCCGATGAGTACGACCGTTCATTCCTGCGCTTGCATCCCGATGTGGCGGTGATCACGGCTACGGATGCCGACCACCTCGACATCTATGGCACTGCGGAGGAGCTGAAAAGGACTTTTGGTGAGTTCGCCTCACAGATAAAGGAGGGTGGCGCGCTCATCCTTAAGATGGGTGTGGAGCTTGGTTTCGACACCTCGGCGCGCTCGCTGTATCGCTATTCGTGCGATTGTGGTGGCGACTTCCATGCCGAGAATATCTCCTTAATTGAGGG
>JAGBTW010000118.1 GCA_017631135.1 Alistipes sp. | reverse complement strand
TGTTCTCGGTCGAGAAGTTACGCTCATTCTTCATGCTCTTATTTGCCCAACGAAGGATAATCTCATCCTCCTTGTCGAGGTAGCTATCGATACCGTGCTGGTTGAGCGTAAAGTCTACGAGGTGGTCACGGCTTGCATCGCCCGTATTGTATACTTTATATACATACTCCAAGTATGCCTCGGGGTCGAGCTGCAGCTTCATGGTCACAAGATAGGCGTTGTCGAGCGTCTCAACCTTCGTATCAAAGAAGTAGTCGTTGCTCGATACAGCCTTCTTGCTGCCATTGCGGTGGATGTCTACACCAAACGATGCCGAGCCAGGAACCATCATCTTGATGGGCTCTGTGCGCTCGCCATCAGCATAGCGAGTGTGCTTCTTGAGTGTCACATCCGAAATCTTACCACCCTTGTTGTCAAACGTAACAGAGATAAAGTCGTTCTCGACAGTGTAGGGCGCAGATACGCCGTTCAATGCCGCGAGGAGCGTCTCGCCGTGCATGTTCAACTTTGCCAACTCCGCATTTGCGCGGTTGATAGAGTCGCGCTCGGCCTTCTGCTCGGCAGTCATAGCCTGCTCTGCCAAGCGTGCCGCCTCCTTATCTGCATCCTTCTTTGCCTGCACCGCCTCCTGCTTTGCCTTCTGCGCAAGGGCTATCTGCTCCTGCTTCTCCAACTCGTTTGCCTGAAATACACCGTAGCCCACAAAGAGGACTACCATCAGCACAATACCAATAATCGTATTCTTATTCATCTCACATCCCCATACAAGGGGTCAATTTAGTTTTTTCGTCTTTATTAACGTTGATACATATAATATATTGTCCGCAGCGACCCTACTACTGCTCGTCGCGATACTTGAGTGCCTCCTCAACAAAGCGCACGAACAATGGGTGGGGATTAGCCGCTGTAGAGTGGTACTCGGGGTGGTACTGCGCACCCACGAACCAGCGGTGTGAAGGTATCTCAACAACCTCTACCAAGCCTGTGTCGGGGTTAAGACCCGTAGCCTTCATACCCGCAGCCTCGAAGTCTGCAAGGTATGCCGAGTTAAACTCATAGCGGTGGCGGTGACGCTCAACGATGTTCTCTGCGCCGTATGCCTCGCGCACGCGAGAGCCCTCAACCAAGTGGCAAGGATAGCCACCAAGACGCATTGTGCCACCCTTGGCAGTAACCTTCTTCTGCTCCTCCATAAGGTCGATAACAGCGTGCTTTGTCTGAATCATCTCGCTTGAGTTAGCATCAGCCCAGCCAAGCACGTTGCGTGCAAACTCAATAACGGCGCACTGCATACCGAGGCAGATGCCGAAGAATGGAACATTGTTCTCGCGAGCATAGCGCACAGCGACAAACTTACCCTCGATACCGCGATTACCGAAGCCTGGAGCAACCATAACAGCTGACATAGAGCCGAGCTGCTCGCGCACATTCTCGTCGGTGAGGTGCTCCGAGTTAACATAGTGCAACTTAACCTTTACGCCGTGCACCGCACCTGCGTGGATGAACGACTCGCTGATAGATTTGTAGGCATCGGGCAACTCTGTATACTTACCAACCAAAGCGATGTCAACAACGCTCTTGGGGTTCTTGATGCGCTCAACAAATGCCTCCCACTCTGTAAGGTCGGGCTCATGGTCAGCCTCCAAGCCGAGCTTCTCCAAAAGCACACCATCGAGGTTCTGCTTGTGCATGCGCAAGGGCACCTCGTAGATTGTGGGCACGTCGATAGACTGCACAACAGCCTCGGGAGTAACGTTGCAGAAGAGAGCAACCTTACGACGCAAGTCCTGGCTCAAGTCGTGCTCCGAGCGAAGCACAAGAACGTCGGGCTGCAAACCATACGACAAGAGCTCCTTCACAGAGTGCTGTGTGGGCTTTGTCTTAAGCTCGCCCGATGCCGCCATGTAGGGGATGAGCGTGAGGTGCACCAAAACGGTGTTCTGGTAGCCGAGCTGGTAGCGCAACTGACGCACAGACTCGATGAAGGGCAATGACTCGATGTCACCCACCGTACCACCAATCTCTGTGATGATAACGTCGTACTTCTTTGTAGCACCCAAGAGCTGCACGCGGCGCTTAATCTCGTCGGTGATGTGGGGGATAACCTGAACGGTCTTACCCAAGAACTCACCGCTACGCTCCTTCTCGATTACACACTGGTAGATTTTACCTGTGGTAACGTTATTGTTCTTCGTAGTCTGGATAGAGGTGAAACGCTCGTAGTGACCCAAGTCGAGGTCGGTCTCTGTGCCATCCTCCGTAACGTAGCACTCACCATGCTCGTAGGGGTTGAGCGTACCTGGGTCGACATTAATATATGGGTCGAGCTTCTGAATTGTCACAGAGTAGCCACGCGCCTGCAAGAGGCGTGCGATAGATGCAGAGATGATACCCTTACCGAGTGATGATGCAACACCACCTGTAACGAAAATGTACTTTGGTTTAGATAGTTTCATAACCTTAATTTTTGTGAGCACGCCACCCGCAGGTTACCCAACGCATCACGCGCTCTATATTCTTGAATTACTATTATTTTCTTCGTTAGTTCTACTTTGCCTCCTGCTCGTCGATAAGGCGCACCTTCTCGATAAGCTCTGCCATGTCGCGCTTCGCACGCGAAATCTTCTCTCTAACATCGGCAATCAACGCCTCGGCATTCTTCGACTTCGAGAAGAAACCGATGTTGTTCTCCAATAGAGCTATATCCTGCTCCATCTGCTTAACCTTGTTGAAGAGGCGCTCACGCTCCGAGCGCAACTGATTGCCACCCTTCATGTTTGAGACGCGCTCCTTGAAGCGATTCATCGAGCGGTCACGCTCCGACGAACGCAACGTGTTAAACATGCCATCGACAACAGCCTTGTACTCCTTCTGCAAAGCATCCTTATGCTTCATGGGCACGAAGCCTATCTGACTCCAGCGACGCTGGAACTCCTTAACCATATCGAAGCCACCAGCCTTGGCATCCGCAGTCTTCATCTCCTCCCAGAGTGCACGCTTGAGGTTGAGGTTCTCCTCGTACACCGCATCCACAGACGAGAAGTGTGCAGACTTGCGCTCGAAGAAC
>JAGBTW010000117.1 GCA_017631135.1 Alistipes sp. | reverse complement strand
TGCTCGCCGAAGCCTATGATCATAAGGTCGATTTTGCGAATCGACTTATCGAAGTTTGCGCAATACTCCGAAACATCCTTCTCTGCTACCGAGCCGTCGGGAATGTGCACATTCTCGGGCTGTATGTCGATGTGCTTTAGGAACTCGTCGTGAATACGGAAGTTACGGCTCTGCTGCTCGGTGCGACGTATGGGGTAGAACTCGTCGAGCGAGTATACGGCGACGCTCTTGAACGATATATCACCAGCCCTGTAACGTCTTACCAACTCGCGGTAAAGACCTATGGGTGTACGACCCGTCGTAAGACCAAGCACAAAGGGTGGTAGCTCCTCGTAGATGTCGCGTGCCGAGGCGTTGTCTACATGGTTGCGCACTAAACGACATATCACATCTGCGACATACTGCACGCCATCATACTCGCTCTCGAATACGCGAGTTGGCATGCGCTCATATCGGTGCACAATATCTTTTGGTGCAGACTCCTTTATGAGTCCGCCATCTTTTGGAAGTTGGTACTTACTGTTCATAGCCTAAAGCTTCTTATTTGTCTCACTTAACCTGTATGCATAGCATACAACGTTCAAAGATATACATTTTTTTTCAAAGATAAGACCAAAGCGACCATTTTTTTTGGTGTGCCATGACACCGATGCAATAATCTTTGATTTTATAGTGCTCTGCACCTTCATTATGACTATTGGTGCTGTTTTAAGTAAACTTAATCATCACCAATAGTCATAATGCTACTAAAGTAGTATAAAATCAAAGATTATAACCATCAAATATTCAAATATATAATATAAAAAATATATTTACATTCCACCCCAAACCCCTGCCTTTGACAAAGGAGGGGCTTGTTGCAAGGCGTTGCCTTGCCACCTAAAGGTGTCGCACTAATAAACAATAATGTTCATTGCGAAGAATTGCATTAGATTAGGGTAGTGGTACCCAATAGGTTCTATGCACTTTTGTGGCACTCTACTTTGGTGTAGGACTTTACCGATTGTGATTATTACACCTTCTCGTGAAGTGTTTAATTTTTTCACAAACTACACCTCACTACTCTTTACTACCTTTATATAATCAAAACAGAGGGACTGCCAAATAATATTTGAGACAGTCCCCCTTTGTGCAGGAATTATTTGTGATTAATACTCCGCGAGGATAACACCCGAGATTGGGCTAACCAAGAGCTTGCCATCGTTGATGGTGGTCATGCCCATGCCCTTGGGGTGGATGTTGTCGCCATCCGAAATCCACTTATATCTGCCCGCGGGGATGTCGAATTCCACGCCCTCGCGTGAGCCATTCATAAGCACTACGATGCGCTTTGCAGAGTCTATGCCCTCGAGGTTGTCGAGCACAAAGCCCACCGCTGCCTCGTTGTTGTTCTCGATGAATGTGAGGTGCTTACGCACAAACTCGGCGCTACCCAACGAGAATGCGGGGTGCTCCTTGCGCATTGCGATAAGACCCTTGCAGAACTCCACCAAATCGCCATACTGGCTCTTCAACGCCCAGTCGATAGCGTTGTACTCATCGGGCATATTGTAAGTGTTCTTCTCGCCACGCTTCGAGCGATACATCTCCTCGCCACAGAAGATGAAGGGCACGCCCTGCGATGTGAACACACCGAAGTGTGCGAGCTTCGCCATTTTTAGGAGCTCGGCCTCTGTAGCCTCGGGTGAGAGGTGCTCGAGACGGTCGCGTAGGTTGTGGTCGTCGTGGCATGTCACATAGCTGATATGCTGGCGTGGCTCGGCACACCATGCTGCCTCGGAGTGGTTAACCTCGGGGTGCTCAACGCCGCCCACAAGACCAAACTTTAATGCCTCCTTGTTGCCCGCTACGCCGTGCACAAAGCCACCTTGTGAGAGGTCGAGAGTGCCGCGTAGTGCGTTGCGGATGTCGTCAGAGAATGCTGCAACGCCTGGCATCTGATATGTGTAGCGCTTGAAGGCGAGCTTCGACTCGTCGTAGAGGGGTGCGCTTGCTGCCCAGCCCTCGCCATAGAGCAAGATGTCGGGGTTAAGGGCCTCGAGGCGCTCGCGAATGAGGTTCATGGTCTCGATGTCGTGGATGGCCATAAGGTCGAAGCGGAAGCCGTCGATGTGGTACTCCTTAACCCAGTACTCAAGCGACTCGACCATATACTTGCGCATCATAGGCTTCTCGCTCGCTGTCTCGTTGCCACAGCCCGAGCCATCGGCAAATGTGCCATCCTCGCGCATGCGGTAAAAGTAACCTGGCACGGTAAGCTCAAAGCCGCAGTTCTCGGTGAGTGTAGTGTGGTTGTATACTACGTCGAGCACCACGCACAAGCCCGCGTCGTGCATAGCCTTAACGAGGCTCTTAAGCTCGAGGATGCGCGCTACGGGGTTGGCTGCATCGGTAGAGTATGTACCCTCGGGAGCGTTGTAGTTCTTTGGCTCGTAGCCCCAGTTATACTGGTCTGTGGGGCGTGACTCGTCGATAGAACCGAAGTCGGCAGTGGGGAGGAGGTGAACATGTGTAACACCCATCTCGCGGAGGTGGTCGATGCCTGTTGCAAGACCCTCGTGTGAGCGTGTACCGCGCTCCGCCATGGCGATATACTTGCCAGGATTGCTGCTTCCCGCGCTCTCGTGCACTGTCATATCGCGGTAGTGCATCTCGTAGATAACTATCTCTGTGGGGTCTACGGCGGGTCGCTTATCATCGCTCCAGCCCTCGGGGTCGGTGTCGCGCATGTCGATGATTGCACCGCGGTTGCCGTTTACATCGAGTGCACGTGCAAAGATACCCGCTGTCTCCTTCAATTTTTTGCCATCTACGGTAACCTGGAAGGCGTAGTACATACCCTTCTTGTCACCCTTTACCTCGGCTCTCCAAAGTCCGTTATCGCTCTTGTTTAGAGCAACTTCCTCGGCGAGGTTGTCGCCATTATATAGGCGTACAACAGCGCTCTCGGCTGTGGGTGCCCATAGCTCAAACGATGTCTTTTCGGGGGTGTAGCTCATCTCCTCGATGGGTGTTGTGGGGATATTCTCTTTGACATTCTTAACCTCCTCATTACAACCTACAATAGCTGTCATGGCAACGACTGCAAGGCCCTTAACTATCCGCTTTAGTCTTTTCATTATGGTATAATTTTATAATTGTTTATTAACCGTTCCTACAAAATTAAGCAAAATATTTTATTTGGGTGTGTTGTATAAATTAAATATGTGATTTTCGTGCTTTTGTTTGGTGTGAGTAGCAATTTTTTTTATATTTGTAACATGAAATGTGCGTACGATATAAAAACATTACACCTCTTAAACGGTAAAATTCGCAGGGCTTTTATTGTCATGTCTGCCCTTGTTGTCGCCCTTGTTGTGGGCGTGGGGTGCATAAAGCGTGAGCCTGTTGATGATAGGGTTTCGGAGGTGGAGAGCATTGCACAGCAGAATCCCGAAGAGGCGTTACGCATAATTCAAAACATAGACCGCACATCGTTGGTTAAGAATGAAGATGAGGCGCACTGTGCGCTGGTATACAGCGAGGTGTGCTACTACAATCGCATGCTCGTGGATAGCGACTCGCTGACCTTGGTCGCTGTTAAGTACTACGATAAAAACCGCAATCACGACCGTCGTGCACGCGCCTTTTTCCAGCACGGCACGGTGCTTCAGCTCAACAATCGACTCCCCGAGGCTATGGTTGCATTCATGGAGTCGCTAAATTCACTCAACCATCACCCTAACACCCACCTCGAGGGTATTGTTCATCGCGCCATGGGCGATGTCTATCGAGCACGCTACTGCTTCTCAAATAGCTATGCGGAGTATCGTACAGCGTACGAGTGCTTCAATGAACTTAATCTGCCATACCACTGCTACTATACCAAGTATAATATGGGACAGGCGGCGGAGAGGATGCGTAACTATGCCGAGGCAGAGGAGCTCTTTATCGAGGCACGCGACTATGCTATTGCAACAACCGACCGCGACTTTCTGTGTGCCGTACTGCATGAGTTGTGCGAGATATACCTCAAGCAGCACGAGTATGACAAGTGTCGTGAGACGATTGACCTCTTTGAGGATTACGACTGTGTGCTGTGGTTCGTGTCGCGCTACTATGCTGTTAGGGCTATTGTCGAGACCGAGGCTGGTAACCACGACGAGGCGTTGCGCAATGTGGCGATTGCCGAGAGCATAGAGGGTTGTGACGAGGCTATTATAGAGGAGGCTAAATACTATATATATAATAACCTTGGTGACACGGAGAGTGCACTGCATTGGTTGGAGTGCATCAATGCGCGCCTCGATAACTCGCTCCTTACGGCTGCCAACCAGCCTGTGTTGAACTATCAGATAGACCTTCTCAAGAGCAGTCTCGAGCACGAGGAGCG
Source organism: Alistipes sp. (assembly GCA_017631135.1). Taxonomy (GTDB): domain Bacteria; phylum Bacteroidota; class Bacteroidia; order Bacteroidales; family Rikenellaceae; genus Alistipes. The sequence goes on along the minus strand of JAGBTW010000117.1, from coordinate 1,537 downwards.
TGAGCACAAGATTGCGCGCCAGCGCAACATATCAACCTATGTGGCTATAGCAATTCTTATCTCGCTCCTTTTGGGCTTCCTGCGAGGCTATGCCTACAAGAAGAATCGCGACATACAGCAGTATATCGAGACGATACGCGAGCTTCAGCTTACAAAAAACGATACGTCGGACTCGCTCTCTGAGGCCGTCGACCAGCTCTATAACGACCGCCTTAACGACCTTAATAGGTTGTGCGAAACCTATTACGAGCATAGTGACACCTCGCGTCATGCTGCAAAAGTGTTTGAGCAGGTGCGCCAGACCATCGAGTCTATCAAGTGTGACGAGGCTCGTCTCGAGGAGTTGGAGAAACTCGTTAACAGCTGTCGCGGCAACCTTATGGCGAAGCTACGCGAGCAGTGCCCAAGGCTCAATGCCAAGGAGCAACGAGTAGTGTTATATAGCTATGCTGGCTTTTCTTCGCGCGCAATTTGTACCTTTATGGAGACAGATCCTGTGGCTCTGTCGAAGGTAAAATATCGCATAAAACTTAAAATTAAGGAGTGCGGTGCAAAAGATGCCGATTTATTAATCGATTCAATATGCGACCGTTAGTCATTGAAAATCAGTAAATTACATCCTTGTATAAAATTTGTTAAACCAATCCTTGTAACTTGCTGATTATCAGGCTTGCGAAAAAATATATTTTTTAGGCATCGTAACTCGTTGATTTTCAGTATAGCAAAAATCGGTTTGCGAAATCTTTTTCAGCCAAAAATTTGGTCACTCGTCACTTATCGTCTACCTTTGCATTAGTTGAGGTAGACAAAATTTTTGTGTGTTTACACTCAATAACGGTTCTTTGGGAGATATTAGTTTTATGGTCTTTTTATTAAGGCGCAACATAAGCTATTACGCAACCTAAAAAGTGATAGATTGACCGCATTTGCGGCTCTACAGATATATGATTGGTTAATGAATATTTTAATGTGTCCGGTGCTACGCATCGCTCTTTCCCCCACGCGAGAGGAGAGGCATGCGTAGCCTTTTTTTTGTTAATTATTCAGCGCATCATTGCGAAGAATTGCATTCGTTTTACGCAGTGATACCCTGTCAGGGTCTATGCAATTCTGTGGCAATCTACCTTTGTTAAACTTGCTGTTAGATACAATATGTGTAGTGAGAATTATAGCTGTGTGTAAAACAAGAGAGGGTGCCTGCAGTTGGCACCCTCTCGATATGAGTAACTCTATACTATCTATTACTTGAAGTAGCGGTTGTAGAGACCCTCGAAACCTTTGCCGTGGCGAGCCTCATCCTTTGCCATCTCGTGAACTGTGTCGTGGATAGCGTCGTAGTTGTTCTGCTTTGCAAGTGCTGCGATGCGCATCTTGTCAGCACAAGCACCGCTCTCGGCGTTCATACGCTTCTCAAGGTTGGTCTTTGTATCCCAAACAACCTCACCGATGAGCTCTGCCAACTTTGATGCGTGCTCTGCCTCCTCCCAAGCGTAACGCTTGAAAGCCTCAGCAACCTCTGGGTAACCCTCGCGGTCAG
>JAGBTW010000116.1 GCA_017631135.1 Alistipes sp. | reverse complement strand
TCACCAAGAGTCTGGTTCTTTGCATCAAGATAAACTCGACCTACAAGGTTGCTCTCTGCAGTCATTGTCAAAGATGAAATATGCTGATTTGACAATTTTGAGGTATTATCCTTCAAAACAATCTTAACAATAGCACCCAAACGTGCAAACTCCAAGTTCTCCAACTGCGTACCCTCTGCCTCAAGTGTAATAGGCTTTGCAATCATGATATCTGCAGCGCCATCGAAAGATGTAGCAGTAGGATGCTGTGTAACAGGAATATCCACCTTTGCACCATCTACTGAAGCACCGTTAGATGTATAAGGATAGTAAACATAAAGGACATCGCTAACTTCAGTTTGACCAGTGAATGTTGTAGTGAGAGAAGCCTCAACACTATCATTGGTAAACTTATAGTTCTTATAGTCCTCACCATTGTAGAAGTATGCACCAATAGCATCGCCCTTGCTCCAGTAGGGAACACCCTCAATCATCTCGGTACGAGTACAAGTCTTATCAGCCTTAAGGGTTACTGTGATAAGCTCCTCATTGTCAAACACAGGTGTGTTATCAATGTCATTAGAACATGACACAAATGCCATTGCAGCTACTGCAACAAGCATAAAGTTTACAAAAAGCTTCTTCATCGTTGCATTAGTTTTTTAGAGATCATAAGAGTTACCATCCTCAATTACGCCAGCAGCACCCTCATCGCCATAAGTCAAGGCAACACCGAGAGAGCCCTCAAAACCTGCCTCAACAACGGTTGAGACCACCTCGATGGCAGGAGCAACATACTCGCCACCAAACAATTTGTTAGTTTTCATAGTGTTAAAAAATTATAAATTTAATATCGAATAAAATTCAAACAGCATCTTTTACCTTCGGTAAAGCACATTTTCGATGCAAAGTTAGCAAACAAACTCCTTTCCACCAAACATTTAGGCATAAAAAACCACATCCGCCACGTTACGCATGGCAAGAACACTCTTTTTTCGCCATGCGGCGGAGGCAAGAACAATTAGCAATGAGTAATTAGCAATTAGTAATACATTGATAATCAACGACAATGCCACACACTGTCATCCTGAACGGAGTGAACGCTGCGATTAAGCTATGAGCAGAACAAGCTCGCTTGTTATGCCATGGCGGAGCAGGGTAGAGGAACTCAAGGATCTCTCGGGCAGCACGACAGTCAATCGCCTTGCAAGCCTTGAGATGTTTCGCTTGCGCTCAACATGACAGAGTATAGTGATACAATAATATGTCATCCTGAACGAAGTGAAACATCTCTCGGGTAGCACGACCATCGACCGCCTCGGAGACCTGGAGATCTTTCGCTATAGCTCAAGATGACAATATTGATTGTCAGTTATTTACGTTGTCATGTTTCACCTTCGTTCAACATGACAACGTAATAGCTGATACTAATTAAAACAGCAGCTGCGCGAACTCGGCGAGGTAGATGCGCCAGTTGCGCCATACATGGCCATCGCCGCTCTCGCGGTAGGTATAGCGATAGCCCGCGCCATCGAGGAGCGCGCGGTAGCGCACATTCTCGTCGTAGAGGAAGTCCTCGCTGCCGATGCCTATCCAATAGAGCTCAACACCCGCGGCGAACTGGCGCGCGAGCTTCGCATCGAGCTCCTCATACAACTCCACGCCCTCCTTGCCACGGAAGATGGCGGCAGAGAAGAGACCCACATAATCGAACATCGTGGGGTACTCCTTCGAGATCTGCATGGCGTGGAAGCCACCCATAGAGAGGCCCGCGATGGCGCGTGCAGAGCTCTTCGCCTTGGTGCGGTAGTGGTCGTCGACCCACGCGACAACGGCGGGGAACATAGTCTCGAAAGAGCCATCCATAGAGCCACTCATATAGGGTCGCCACATGCCCTCGTGCGAGTAGCCAGGGGCTGCGACATGCTGCATGCAGCCATTAGTCATAACGACAATCATAGGCTCCGCCTTGCCCTGGGCGATGAGGTTGTCCATAATCTCGGCAACACGACCCGTAGCTGCCCACGCATCCTCGTCACCACCCATGCCATGAAGAAGATACAAAACAGGATAGCGACCCTTGCCCGACTCATAGCCCGCGGGGGTATAGACGGTCATGCGGCGCGCCCTATCGTCTACATCTGCCCACACCTTCGCCATAGTGCCATGGGGCACATCCTGCGCAGCATAGAGGTCACCACGCTCGCCAGGGATGATGAAGTAGTTCATCTGCGAGCCCACATCGCGCATGACATAGCTATTCATGGGGTCGTTGACATGGTCAATGCCGTCGACATTGAACCAATAGCAATACAACTCCGAAGCAAGGGGCGCGGTGGTGTGCTCCCACACGCCATCCTCGCGGCGCGTCATGGCAGTGTCGCCATCAAGGCAGTCGCTAACGAGCGTAACGCACTCGGCATTAGGGGCGTAGAGGCGTATGGTGACGCTATTGTCACCGTTAATCTCGGGAGATACATTGGCATCCTTCTGCCAAAGGTTCTGCTGCGCAAACAGCGTTGTAACACCAACAAAGAGTGCCACAAGGGTTGCAAAAAATCGCAATTTCATAACTTACTTGTATTTAATTATTTATCTCTCTTCAAATCGATATTACGAGCACCAAGAAGGTAGTATGCCAGGTAGTCGCTCAAGCGGATGACCCGTGACAGCAGCAGCGACACACCCACAACGACAACAGCAACGCCGAGACCCACGACAAGGGGCATAAGCAAGTTATTCGTATCGACGACATAGGGGCGCAACACATCGGGCATGCCGAGCAACACGAAGTAGTGCAAGAGGTAGACATCGAGCGTGTTGCGACCAACAAACTGCAGGGGCTTACCCACATACACATTCTCGGAGAAGAATGCGCCATAGCGGCGGAAGAGACCAAACACCGTGAGGATGCCAAAGTAGCCCACAAGCGCCCTAACAGCGGAGCTCAAGATAACGACATACTTATAGCTCACATGGGCGATGTAGAGCTCGATATTATCCTTGAGCGTGATTATCCACCACGACAGCACAAAGAGACCGACAACGACGACAGCCATCCTCGCACCACTGTCGAGCGTGCGCTCAAACCACCCTCTATTGCAGCTGCACAGAGCACCAAAAGCGAAGAAGTGCAGATACTTGAACGTCATGCTCAACGTGAGCGTGGTATCGACATAGCCCAAGCCCGAGAGGTCGGAGAGGGCAAAGAACGACACGAGACCCACGACATAGAAGCGCTTGGCGAACATCTCGAGCGGCGCCACGCCACGACGAGAGTGCATGCGGCGTGCCACATAGTAGAGGCACAGCATATTAAAGAGCGCGAATGTGAACCAATAGCCCATCTTCGTGGGGCGCGTGAAGAAGTCGCTAATAGGCGCACCAGGGTACATGAGCGTGAAGACAAGACCCACAACAAGCGCGGGGATAATCATCGTGCGCACCTTGCTGCCCAGGCGCGAGACAACATCCGCACCGCTCCACGACTGCTCGCGACGAAACGAGATAAAGCCGCTGATGAAGAAGAAGAGCGGCATGCGTATGTTAATGAAAAACTGGTTCAGAGGGGTGTCGTTGGGTATGTAGATATGGCTAAAGACGACCAATATCATGGTGAAGCCACGAAGGGCGTCGATATAGCCTATGCGCTTGCTCAAGTTATTCATCTTCAGTTGGGTTATAAACAGCCACAAAGGTAGTCAATTTTTATCAAATTGACCCGATTTTGATATTTTTATATCAAACACTCCGCACGAACAACTTTTTTAGTACCTTTGTCGTAGAAATGAGAATGACAAAAGGTATGAAGATTGGCATTATTTCAGATACGCACGGCTGCTTCGACGACAAGCTAAAAACATTCCTCGCACCCTGCGACGAGGTGTGGCATGCGGGTGACTTCGGCTCAATAGAGGTGGCGGATGCCATAGCCGCATACAAGCCCCTGCGCGCCGTATACGGTAACATCGACGGCGGCGTGATGCGACGCATATACCACGAGAGCAACTGCTTCGAGGTCGAGGGATGCAAGGTGCTGATGATGCACATAGGTGGCTACCCGCGCAACTACTCGCCCAAGGCGCTGCAGCTGATACATGGCGCACAACCAAAGATTTTCGTGTCGGGACACTCACACATCCTGAAGGTTATCTACGACCCCATCTACAACCTCCTGCACATAAACCCCGGTGCCGCGGGCATATATGGCATACACCGCCTACGCACAGCCGTGAGGTTTGATATCGAAGCTGGCGAGATAAAGAACATGGAGATTGGCGAATGGCCGAAATAGGCTACGACAATGAAATGAGGGTGTCCAACAAGTTTTGCGGACACCCTCTCATTGTATAGAAGTTGTATAACAAGAGCTAATTTTAGGCTTGCGCAGACTCGAAAACCGCAGTTTACTTGACGTAAATGAGGATTTGCGAGGCAAGCGTAACGACAAAGTAGCCTTGTTAGACAGCTTCTTCTTTTATTTACACACAATCGCTATCGAGCCACGAAGCGGGTCATTTTTGCCGCCTTCGCCTTGCGGGCATCGAGCTCTCGCTTGGCATTTGCCTTAAGCATAGCCTCGCCCTTGGCCTTAATATCTGCGCTCATAACATCAGAGCAGATGGCGGGAGCTGTAGCGGGGCTCTTGCGCGCCTCAACAACAGGCTCGCTAACAACGATGCTCTTGGGAGCAACATAGGCGCTCTTTGCGGATGTCTGCATAGCCTCGTACTCCTCAACCGTTGAGCAGCCCTCGCGGGTGAAGCAGACAGCCTCGCGATAGAGGGGGCTTGGGTTGCCCAAATCGTCGTATGCCACAGCGATAACGGTCATAACCTTGTCGAAGGGGAGGAAGAAGCTTGCGCTCTCGTAGGGCGCACCATCCCACAAGTACTCATAAAAGATGTTATCGGGATAGTCCTCGGTATCGGTCAAATCGTTGCCATAGAAGTCATAGTAGAACATGCTGCACTCGCCCTCGATGTTCACCTTAACGGGAATCATGGCGTTGCCAGCATACATCGCAAAGCCCTCGTAACCCGCAGCAACGAGCTCGTCGACATCGAAATACTTATCTATATCGATGCTGATAGCGATGTCGGCATACTCCACTGCGTCGGTGTGGAACACATCACTAAAATATACGTCGCTCAAGAACTCGCACTCGTCGAAGTCCATAATCACAACGCCCAACTTATAGTCGGTATCGGGTGCCAAGTCCCACACCGTAGTATTCTCGTCGCCCTGGGTGAGCTCCCACGATGCAAAGACAGAGTAGTCGTTGTCGTAGCCGCGCTTGATGATTGTGTTCTTGATGTAAGACATCGCATCCTCGGCAGTGTAGCCCGCAGGATAGATCATCCAGTGGTAGGCATGACCCTTATCCGAGGGGATAATCTCGATCCACGCATTATCCACACTTGGGATGACGGTCATCTGGAAGGTGCAATCCTTGGGGTCGCCCGAAGCGAGGGTGTGGAACTCCTCACGCCACATCTGCGATGTTGTAAGCGTGCCCGCCTTATAGCCAAATGCCACGATAACATAGTCACTATCGGGGCGCATGCTGCTAAAGGTGTTCGTAGATGTTCCCTCGTAGGTGTAGCTGCTAATAACATAGTCATACTCGGTGGTTATAAGCTCGAAGAGCTCATCATCGTTAAGCCCCTCAACAGCATCCTTGCGCAAGGGCAACACAACGTATGGGTCGTAGGTTGTAGTGCGCACGGTAACATCTACTGACGACTGTGTGAGGTTCTTGAGCTCAAGGGTCAAGACGTTGCTCGAGGGCTCGAGGTGCGCCGATGTGTGCTCATAGTAGCCCACCTCGCCAATGATGTCGCAGTTCTCGTTCCACTTTGCAGCAAAGATATAGTACTTCGTATCTGCCTTGCACTCAAACCATCCATCCTCGAGGATGTCCGAGAGGTTGTAGATAGAGAAGAACTCGGTGCGCTCCTCGATGTAGCCCCACTGCTGAAGAAGCTCTATGGTGCTGTCGATGCTACCCGTCTGCACAATCTCCTTGAGGTTGTTCGTGCCAAGCAGCTGCTTCCAGTAGTTGAGCTCCTCCTCCGACATGATGCCACAGTAGTAGTCTACGCCTGTGTGCGAGGGTGTCACGGTGTACTCAAGCGTAAAGTCCTCCTCCTTAACACTAAACTCGAAGGTTATATCGCCCTGGTGGGGAGGCTCCGTAGTCACGAATGTGGGGATGATGTCTGTTGTGCGCTCACCCTCGAGGCTGATGCCATATACATATACGACATACTCTGTCTCGGGCGAGAGCTGCGAGATGCGGATAGCCTCCTCCGAGCCTGTGCCCACGATTGAAGAGAGGAAATCGGCAAGCGTAATGTCGTTTACGTCGGCCAAGTATTTGAAATACTCGAGGTCACCCTCGAAGATGTCATTCTGGTTACCCTTGTAGTAGTCCCACGACTCCTTGTAGGTGACCATAGGTACCCATGTCGTTGCAGGGTCTGCAGTAAGCACCGAGATGGTTATCGTCGTTGCGTCATAGTCGACAAGCTCGACCTCGATGGGGTTCTCGGCGGTGATGCGGCTCTGCGAGATTGTTATTGTCACATCTGTCGCGCTCTTATACTTGAGTGTGAGCTCCGCTGTGCGCTCGGCATCGTCGTAGTTGCCACCCACGGTGATAGTGAGCTTGTCGACCTCAACGACCGCTGTCACCCACTCTGCCTCGGTTGCAACGGTGAGGCTCTCGCCCTCGATGGCGTTCTTGATGCTGTAGCCAAGGCTAATGCTTTCGCCACGAGAGTCTACAGTTAGCGCTGTAGCCTCGACCTCGATGCTTGAGGGGGCTACCACGCCAGGCTCTTTTTGGCACGCCACGATTGCAACAAACACAAATAGAGCTGTTAGAAGTTTGAAAATCTTGTTCATTTTTGGTTAATGTGTTATTATTAATGTGTCCTTTTAGCTATATTACTAATATGCAAATATAGACAAATATTTATAATACATACTATTTTTTTAAGACTTTTTGCGAAAATAGACCAATTTTCAGATATATTTATGCAATAATGCTTACCTTCGCACTATTCTTATAATGACAATATTTTTATTATAAAGTGTTTACTTCGCAGAGCGAGAGAAGAGCACAAGACCAAGCATCGTGATAGCGCCGTTGAGGATAATCAACTCGTAGCTAAAGACATACCCCCCAAACCACACAGCAGAGTTTGCCGACACAAGATAACATATTATTGGCGAGACGACTGCCACAACGGGGATAGCTGCAGCGCGCACACTGCGACGCGTGAGGATGCCAAAGGCAAAGAGACCCAACAGCGGACCATAGGTATAGCTTGCCATGGTAAATATCAGCGTGATGACACCCGAGCTACTACAGGCATCAAAGAGCGTGATTACCACCATCAT
>JAGBTW010000115.1 GCA_017631135.1 Alistipes sp. | reverse complement strand
ACTCTCCGAGAGATTCTTGAGTTCCTCTACCTTGCTCCGCCTCGGCATAACAAGTGAACTTGTTCTGCACTCGGCTTAATCGCAACGTTCACTATGTTCAGAATGACGTCGTTATGTGTGCTTATGTGTGATTGTCATTGCGAGGAGGGCTTGCCCGACGTGGCAATCCCCTCGAAGCCGACCATAGACAACATTGATAGTGTATTGCCAGTGAGGAGATTCTTCACTTCGTTCAGAATGACATAGTGAGCGTTCAGAATGACATTACTGTGTATCAACTACTTACGTTGACAACCTTCCTACTCCTTGCGCTTTAGCTCGATGTCGCCCAGCTCGATGTTTGTACTTGTCGACTCGAGCTGAATGGAGTAATCTTCAAACTCGCCACCATTGGCCTCGCCATCGACATCGCGGAATGTGATGTATGGCTGTGTGCTATGTGCAAAGAAGCGTCCATCATCATCGGAGGTCATAACCCTGCCACCGCTTGCCACCTCTATGCCCTTGATTGGTGTACCCGCCTCGTCGACAACGCGTCCCGATGCTCCAAACTCGGGGTTGAACTCGGTGTACACCACGCCGTAGCACGCCACGCACGTTAGCGTCATGCCAAACAGCGCAAATAGTCGTGTTAATAGTTTACCAGTCATAATATTACTAATTGTTTAGTGTGTCATCCTGAGTGAAACGAAGGATCTCTCGGGTAGCACGTCGGTCGACCGTCATGTAGACCTTGAGATTCTTCACTGCGTTCAGAATGACAGCCTCATATTACTAATTGCTAATTACTCATTACTAATTAATTAGGGGTTTCCTCGCTCTTCTCTTTGAGCTTCATGGTCACAGTGCCCATGTCGACAGAGTAAGAGCCATCGTACCAGTTGCCATCGCCCTCCTCGTTCTGCGTGACATTCTCCAATTGCAGGGTCAGCGTCTCGAACTCTCCGCCATTGGCCTCGCCATCGATGTCTACAAACTGCACCTTGCCGTGCTCTGTACCTGGCCAGAAGCCACCATAAGCATCGATATAACCTAAATAGTCCGAGAAGCCTGTTTTGTACTCGAAGCTATCGCCATCCTCGGTGCGCACCTCGATGCCTTGGATGGGCTTGCCCGCCTCGTCCACAACGCGCGCCTTGAGCGAGAAGCTAACATGTGGCACGCCATACTCTGCAACACCAATAAAGTGCTCACAGCCAGTGAGTCCAAGCAGACCTAATAGTATATATAAAAGTCGTTTCATTGTGTATAAGGTTTTATATGTTACTCCTTAAGTTTCATTACCACTTCACCAATGTGGACAATATCGCTACCAACAAAGCCCCACTCATCGGGCTTATTACCAAGGCCGCTAACCTTCTCTCGGAGATTTAATGTAACGGTCTCGTAGACACCACCGTTGTACTCACCGTCGACATCCTCGAAGACGATATTGCGAATCTCGTTGGGGTGGAGATGCACAAAGCCCGAAATCATGCCCTGATAGTCGCTATATCCTGTTCGACCATAGAACGCATTTGGCTCGGGGTAGGCATAGATGCCCTGGATGGGCTCACCCGCCTCATCTACAACATGAGCCGAAAAGTCGAGCACAAAGTAAGACTCATGCTTCTGCTCTTCCTTCTCACACGACGCGAGCGCCACACCACACAGCACCAACGCCAAAAGTATCAATCGTTTCATCGTTATACTATATTTATATTACTGCAAAATATCTACTTCGTTTGTGACGTTCGCCTCGGCTTGCTCCTCGCCGCACTCCTCGCTTTTCGATTGTGTTTGCTCTGGAGCGGGGCATGCATACATCGGCATCTCTGCGCCATGCTCCTCGCAACTCGCAGCGCTAAAACCAAGCAATGCCATAATAAAATAGATAAGTCGTTTCATAGCTATACTATATTTATATTACTCTCTCTTTTTCAATGTTACATCAATCGAGATAATGCCATCCTCTTCAACATCCGCCTTTCTCGCATCGCTCATCTTGATACTCTTGTTGATAAACTCACCACCATTTGCCTCGCCATCGACATCCGTAAACTTGAACATATTAATATTTGGATGCTCATCGAGCGACACGCTACAAAAGCCATTCTCATCAGTATATCCCACCGACGTAAACTCCCAGTTCTCTCTTACCGACACCTCGATGCCAGCAATGGGGTTACCCTCTTGGTCAACCACGCGAGCATCTGCCCTGTAATCCCTAATCAATGGTCCATACATCACAGGCATATCTTCAACTGTACAACTAAAACCGAGTGCCGCCAACAGCAAGTAGATTATCTTCTTCATAAGCCCAAAAAATTATCGGTTAACAATTAGCCCCAAAATTGGGAGTTTCGCTACTGCAAATTTACGAAAGAATATAGGTGCTACCAAATTTTTTAGCTGTTTTTATTTCCGCGACCCCTCATTCAAACTATTGATTTACAACGCGTTACAAAACGCATTTTTGTAAGTTTTTCATAGTGCTGATAATCAGGCAGTTACAAATACAACAAACACAACCGCGTAAAATATTGATAATCAAGACTATTTTCAGTTTGATAATTTATTTAGGTTAGACGTTCCTATATTCGCGAAAAAAGAGTTACCTTTGCTACAAAACACTACAACAACCATGAGTACAACACTAAAATATAGTCGTCGCGAGGCACACGAGGTGACCTTTGGCGGTGTAAAAATTGGCTCAACACACCCCATTGCGGTGCAGTCTATGACAAACACACCAACCGCTGATGTAGCACTTTCGGTGGCACAGACCGAGCGCATAGCAGCAGCGGGAGCAGAGATTGTTCGCCTCACTGCGCAAGGCAAAAAGGAGGGCGAGGCACTCGGTCCCATCATGAAGCAGTTGCGCAAGGATGGTTGCAAGGCGGCGATAGTTGCCGACATACACTTCACGCCCGAGATAGCGATGATAGCTGCCGAGGCGGTGGACAAGGTGCGCATCAACCCTGGCAACTTCCGCACCTCAAATGGCGAGTTGGAGCGCCTCATAGATATATGTCGCCGACGTGGCGTGGCACTGCGCATAGGTGTAAACCATGGTTCGTTAGCAAAGCGCATATTCGACGAGTATGGCGACACACCCGAGGGCATGGTAGCCTCGGCGATGGAGTTTTTATCTATGTGTCGCGAAGCGGACTTCCATAACGTGGTGGTTTCGATGAAGTCGAGCAACACACGCGTGATGGTGCACGCCTATCGACTGCTTGTCGAGGCGATGGCGCGCGAGGGCATGACCTACTCCCTACACCTTGGTGTTACAGAGGCGGGTGATGGCATCGAGGGTCGCATAAAGAGCGCCGTGGGCATTGGAGCACTCCTTGCCGATGGCATAGGCGACACACTGCGCGTATCACTCACCGAGGACCCCGAGAACGAGGTTCCCGTAGGACGCATCATCGTCGACCACTTCGCAAAGCGCGAGGGCGAGTTCGTGGTTGAGTCCTTGGAGAGCTACTCACCCACAGCGTTCAAGCCCCGCACAACAGCAAAGCCCATAGTACACAGCGAGATAACCCCAGACTACGACATCGTAGATGCCGTGAGCGCCAACCCCACGCACGAGTGGCGCGCAGCGATACTCAACCGCACAGATAACCGCCCCGTAGTACTGCGTCGTCGCTACGACGAGAGCGACCCCACGCTGGTGGCGATATACGCCGCAGCAGATATGGGTCAGTTGCTCATAGATGGATTGGCTGATGGCGTATGGATTGACGACCCAGCACTCGACAAGGAGCTTGTAAACGAGATTGAACTTATCCTGTTGCAGGCATCACGCCTACGCTTCTCGCGCACAGAGTACATAGCATGTCCAAGTTGTGGTCGCACGCTCTACGACATACAGTCTACGCTTGCGGCAATCAAGGCACGCACCTCGCACCTCAAAGACCTTAAAATCGGTGTTATGGGCTGCATAGTAAATGGTCCTGGCGAGATGGCAGATGCCGACTACGGCTATGTGGGTTCGTCACCCGAGCACATCACCCTATATCGCGGACGCGAGGTTGTCGAGCGCAACATCCACCAAACCGAGGCCCTCGACCACCTTATCGAGATTATCAAGAGAGACGGCAAGTGGCACGACCCCGAATAGCATGGCACTAAAATCGTACAAGGCACGCGGCATTGTTCTCGGCACACTCAAGTATGGCGAGAAGGGCATCATTGTGCACATGCTCACCGACACACACGGTCGACAAAGCTATATGATACAGGGTGTTAAGCCAACGGCAAAAGGGTCTAAAATGGCACTCCTGCAGCCAATGTTTGCTGTTGAGTTCGAGGGTTTGCAGTCATCGAAGATGTCTATGCACCGCATGAAGGACCTTGTGCCGAGCATAGTGCTGCAGTCTACGCCCTTCGACATCCGCAAGTCTACAATATCACTCTTTATGGCAGAGGTGCTCTATCGCCTTGTCAAGGATAACGAGTCGGCACACGAGCTCTT
>JAGBTW010000114.1 GCA_017631135.1 Alistipes sp. | reverse complement strand
GGATGTGGGGCTAATTTAGAGAATCTAATGAAATTAGTGAATTTAGGGAGAATAGCAAAACACTAAATTCCTTAATTTCCCTAAACTCATTATTTTCACCTCACTACTCCTCACACTATAATTTAGCTTACCACCTCGGCATTAACCTTAACATAGTTGTAGCCCATGCGCTTGAGCTGCACCGACACGCCCATCTCGAACATAACCTTCGTGGTGCGCGCAAAGACATGGAATGCCATGACGCTCTGTGCCTCGACCTGCTCCTTGCGAATGAGCGACAGCGCGCGTTCGGCAGTAGAGCGAATGAGGTTCTCAATCTTCTCGGCCTCAGGGCTGCCAAGGGGGTGGCACAATAAAATTTCGGTGATGTACTCATCCATGCAGTCGAAGCCGCGAGGCTCGGTGAGCATGGTGTGGAAGTCCTCTACATTCTCGTAGCGGTTCCACTCCTTATCCCACAAGACTGCGAGGCCCATGCCCTCGTACATTGCCCATGCTATAGCAACAAGAGGATACTTGGCAATCTCGGGCACAGCATCTGCCATATACGATGGTGCAGAGCTCTTCCACTTCTCGTTAAGCTCCTCCACCTCCAACTGACGGCCATCCATCATGCCCTCCTTGGTCAAAAAGTCTGTAAGGCTCTTGCGTAGACCCTCCTCATATCTATTAAGGAGGTCGTGTTGTTCTGTTGTCATACTTATACCTATATTTATATTACTTACGTCTCTTTGTTCCCTTCTTGCGCACCGACCAGCCGAAGTGACCGATTAGTTTGCCGAGGCTGTAGTACTCGCCATGAGAGTATACTATGGGGCTCGCCTTGTCGAGCGAGAACTTGCCCGTCTCGGGGTCGATATATCTGTCGTCGGCCTCGACGCCCACAACATCGGCTATGAACATGTCGTGTGAGCCAAGCTCCTTGACCTCGCGCACGCGGCAGCATATCGACAGGGGTGACTCGGCGATGATGGGTGCCGAGACGTGGGGATTAGCCATTGGGGTTAGTCCCGTAGCCTTCCACTTATCCTCGTTGCGACCCGAGCGCACGCCGCACCAGTCCGTGGCGTGTGCCATAGCCTCGGTGGTGAGGTTGATGCAGAACTCGCCCGTGCGACGTATGATGTCGTAGCTGTGGCGCTCCTTGCGCACCGATATATAGCACATCGGAGGCTCGGTGCATATAGTGCCTGTCCATGCTATGGTGAGCATGTTATACTCCTCGGGTGTCGCTCCCGTAGTGACAAGCACAGCGGGGAGAGGGTAGATAAGCGTTCCCGGTTTCCACGATTGTTTACTCATAATATTTCATCCTAAAAGTTATTCATTCTCTGTCTCGCTTGCGGGGGTGTTGTGTATATCCCAGCCCGCCTGTATTGTTGCCATGGCGTGGTGGCGCATGGTTTCGACTATCTCGCTGTGCTCCTCTGCCACATTGTCGTACCTCGCCTCGCCCTCGGCGTTAAGGTCGTAGAGGTAGTCTATCTTGGCGTCGGGGTCGTGGGCATAGAGCCACTCACTGCTGCGGCAGGCGAGGTGTGTTACAGAGGTAAACACCGCATACTCGCGCGATGATGTCATAAGGTCGATACCCATAGTCGCGTTGTCGTACTCCTTGCCCATCATCGCAAAGGCTGTGGGCGTGATGTCGGCCTGTGATGCTATCTCGCTGCGCACCTCGGGGGCTATATGCTTGGGCGAGTAGAAGAGCAGCGGAATGTGGAAGATACTCTCATTCATGATGTAGTCCTCGGTGAAGGCGCGACCATGGTCCGAGGTGATGACAAAGAGCGTCTCGTCGAACCACTCCCTCTCTTTTGCCATCTCGATAAAGCGGTTCATTGCCCAGTCGGCATACTCTATAGCCTCCTCCTCGGCATCCGACGACTTGGGTGTGAAGCCCTCCATCGTGGGTGCATCAAAGGGTCTGTGGTTGGAGCATGTGAGCAGCACCGCAGCTACATCGTTTCCCGCTTGCCACTCCTTGTCTATATCTTGCAGTGCGCGGTCGTACATTATGTGGTCGTCAACGCCCCATGTCTTCTCGCTCGGCACGCCGTAGTCATCCTCGGCTGTGAGGCGCTCGAAGCCCTGCATAGCAACAAAGCCGTTCACGTTGTCAAACTCGGGACGATGGGTGATGTAGAAGAGTGTCGTCATGTCGCCTCGCTCGTACACCTGCTCATATATAGTGCCATGGCTCTTTTGCACGCCATCCTTGAGTGGGTGTAGGTCCATGTACGGAGGCATGGATGCCACGATGCCGTAGATGCCATAGCAGGTGTGTGTGCTCGAGGAGTAGGTGTTCTCGAAGTATAGTCCCTCCTCAATCATGCGGTCGAGGTTGGGAAGAAGTCCCTGGGTGTTACCCTCGCGCGCAAGGCGCTCGGCGCTGTTGCCCTCCTGTATGATGACTACTATATTGCGCCATGGCGAGGGCTTTGCCTCGACGTGCGTCGTGAAGCTCTCGTCGCGACCCATGCTCTGACACACATAGTCGAATGCCACTTTGGAGTCCATGATGTCGATGATGCGCTCGTTACCCTCGATGATGGTCTTTATGAAGGGCTCAACAGGATTTAGACATACCTGATTAAGGAAGTTGTTGTTCGAGATTATGGCATCGGCATAGTGCATGGGGCGTGTCTTGAAACTCATGCCGCGCGATGTTACGGGCAAAAGTCCAAGCAGGAGAATAGCATATATCGTCGTACGCATGCGGTATGTGCCGTCAAACTCGCGAATGCGGTAATGGCGTGCCATGCGTACCACGAAGATGCTAAAGATGGTTGCAGAGATGATGACTATGCAGATGCATATAAGGTATCCCTCCGTAATCATGCTCGCTGCCTGACCCACGTCGGTTGTGAGGTAGCTTATGGCTACGGCATTGAGGTGCGAGTTGCAATACTCGAAAAATGGGATGTTGCTTATGTCTACCATAAGCGATATGGATAGCAATATAGCTCCCACCCATGTGGCTGCTACGGCAAAGAGTCTATCGAAGCGTCTGATGTAGAGCGCTGTGCCAAGAAGGATAAGTGGCAGTGCCATAATCTTTGTCACAAGGGCTATGTCGAAGCGCACACCTACCCACAGCGAGCGCAACACCCAGCCAAGGCTGTTGTCGATGCCCGAGTTGAGCAACTCGAGGTTGCGCACAACGAGCGCGATGCGCACCAACGAGAATATGGCGACGCTCACCACCGTGACCCACAGCACAAAGCGTATGGGGCGTGGCGGGATGATGCGACGGCGCAGGGCGTGTAGTCGTTGAGTAAATGGTGTCGTAGTATCGTTATCCATTAGTAGTGTTGTCGTACAAAAGTTATTTGTGTGTCATCTGCCATGTGTTATGGGCGTTGTGTATGTCCCATCCTGCTTGTGTCATTGCGGCAGCATAGCTGTGCATGTTTTCGACCTGTGCAGCATGCTCCGAGGCTATGTTTGTTGTGCGCATATCCCCCTCGGCAGTGAGGTCGTAGAGGTAGGGTATGTCGTTATGCACATCGTAGATGTATAGCCAATGGTGGTCGCGTGCCGCGATGTAGCCGTCGTGCCCAAAGGGTATCATGCGGCGGCTCTCGCTCGTGAGGTCTATGCCGAGGCTGTTGTTGGTGTGCTCAAGACCAAGCATCGCAAGCACGGTGGGCATGATGTCCATCTGTGTGGCGAGGTCGCTGCGCACGGCGGGCGCGAGGTGCTTGGGCGAGTAGAAGAGCAGCGGCACATGGTTTATGCTCTCGGGTATCTCAAAGTCGGTGGCTATGGCCCTGCCGTGGTCGCCAACAATGACAAAGAGTGTATCATCGAACCACGCCCTTGTGCGTGCCATATCCATGAAGCGGGCTATAGCCCAGTCGGCATACTCTATAGCTTGGTGCTCGGGCTCTGTTGTCGAGGGCGTGAAGCCCACGTCGAGGGGCGGGTTGTAGGGCGAGTGATTTGAGCAGGTGAGCATAACCGCGCCAAACGCCTTGCCTTGTTGCCACTCTGCATCTATATCTCGAAGAGCGAAGTCGAACATCGTGTGGTCATCTACGCCCCACATCTTCTCGGTCTCTACGCCATAGTTGTTGCGGCTCATAAGTCGCTCGAAGCCCTGCGTAGTAAGAAAACTGCGCACGTTGTCATAATTGGGACCATGTGTAACGCAGAAGAGCGTCTTAAGCTCTCCGCGCGTGTATGTCTGGTCGAAGATGGTGTTCAAGGGGCGTTGTACACCCTCCTGCAATGGATGCT
>JAGBTW010000113.1 GCA_017631135.1 Alistipes sp. | reverse complement strand
CGAGGAGCACCCCTTGATGTCGAAGCACGAGGTAGCAGCAGTCATTGTAGACAAAATCGAGAGACTAAACAAGTAATAATCAATGCTTAAGAGCCTAACGATAGAGAATTATGCACTTATCGACTCGCTCAACGTAGAGTGGGACGAGCACCTCAATATCATCACTGGTGAGACGGGTGCTGGTAAGTCAATCCTTTTGGGTGCGCTGGGTCTGTTGCTTGGAGCCAAGAATGAGGGTCAGGCGATAAAGGATCTCGAGCGCAACTGCATTATAGAGGCTACGTTCGACATCGCGAAGCTTAACATTGAACACATCTTCGAGGCCAACGACCTCGACTACGAGCCCGAGATTACCATACGTCGCATCATCACCCCCGCGGGCAAGAGCCGCGCCTTTGTTGGCGACATGCCTGTGCAGTTGGCGACACTCAAAGAGCTTGGTGCACACCTTGTTGATATACACTCGCAGCACCAAAACCTTGTAATCTCGTCGGAGGAGTTCCGCACCACGACGCTCGACACCCTCGCGGGCAATGCCCCACTCATGGAGGGCTACACATCGCTGTTGGCATCGCTCAACGCGCTACGCAGCGAGCACCGCACGATGGTAGCAGAGATGGAAACAGCGCGCAAGGATGAGGAGTGGTTGCGCTACACCGTAGAGGAGTTTCGCGCGGCGAAGCTCAAGGAGGGTGAGCAGGCCGAGACCGAGCAGATGTTGGCGACATTGGAGAGTGCCGACCGTATTGGCGAGGCGCTCACCACGCTACGCAATGCGCTGGATGACGAGGAGTTAGGTGCTATCGTCACGCTTACACGCTCACAGCGCGACCTTGAGACTATTGGCGAGCGCTACGCCGAGGGTGTGAACATCGCCGAGCGTCTAAAATCGGTTGTTGCAGAGCTCAAAGATATAAGCTCTACGGCGGCAGATGAGGCGGAGCGCATAGATGCCGATCCCGAGAAGTTGCAGAAGTTGAGCGACAGACTCAATACCATATACTCGCTCGAGATGAAGCACCGCGCAGAGTCGTATGACGACCTCTTGGCAAAGGCGGCAACCTTCGAGGCTCGCCTTGCGACGATAGACAATAGCGACACAGCACTTAAGGAGCTTGAAGCACGCATAGCCGAGGCTGATAAGGCGTGTCGCGCAGCAGCACATGCCCTGCACACATCTCGCACAGAGATAGCAAAGAGCCTCGAGGAGAGCGTGGTGGCTACACTGCGCCAGCTCGGCATGGAGGATGCGCAGTTTATTGTCGACATCACCGAGGGCGAGCACTACACCCCTCTCGGTACAGATAGCGTGGCGTACCTCTTCACCGCCAATCGCACCACAAAGCCTGGCGCTGTGGAGCGCATAGCCTCGGGAGGTGAGCTCTCGCGTATAATGTTGGCACTCAAGGCACTAATTGCCGAGCGCAAGATGCTGCCCACGGTGATATTTGACGAGATTGACACGGGTGTATCGGGACGCATTGCCGATGCCATGGGCGACATCATATCGCGCCTTGCGGGCTCTATGCAGATTGTCGACATCACTCACTTGCCCCAGGTTGCCTCAAAGAGTGGCGCGCACTTTGTGGTTTACAAGGAGGAGGGTCACACCAACATACGCCGCCTCACAAAGGCGGAGCGCGTAGACGAGATTGCCAAGATGCTCTCGGGCAGCGCAATCACCGATGCCGCAACAAAACAAGCCAGGATACTGCTTGCAAATAAATACTGAGGCTATAAATAGGGACTAATTAATTAGTAATAAAGATAATGCGTCAGCTTGTGAGGGCTGACGCATTACTATATCCTCTTGAGCGTAGCATAGCGGAGTCGAAAGATCTCCTACGCGACATTACGCTGACAACGCACCATCTCTTATCTGCTTCGAGGGGATTAGCACGGCCTGCAAATGCAAATTCTTCGCAACGACGATTTATATTTACATTACACGCCAAAAGTATATATAATTCCAATTATTTTTAGTCATCCCATTTTTTATCATGCTAAAACCCTTGTCGTTCAACATTTTTTTGCTAACTTTGCGTATATCAACAGAGTGCACATCATGCATAAAACATGTAACATATTGATTACTAATATATTATTGTGGGGGGGGTAAATTCTCATCGTCACATACCATATACCATGCAGTGTAGACCTTAATGGGTCTGTACTGCTTTTTTTTATCTGTATTTATAACTACAAATAATAATTATGAAAAATGAATTAAACGGGTATTCGGCACCCGATATTGAGGCCTTGGCTGTTGCTGTTGAACATGGCTTCGATAATAGCTTCACTGTGGAGGAGTGGGGCGACGGTGGTGAAGAGAGCGGAGAGGCAGAGTAACAACTTAAATCTATACACTATGAAACACAAACAACTATTAACATTAGGCATCGCGCTTATGGCTCTTGTGGGCTGTATGCAGGATATCGAGGTTATTGTTCCCGAGACATCCAAGCCTGACGGGGCTATCGCCATCAATATTAGCGGTAGCATTACGCAGACCTACACTACGCGCGTCGATGATGGAGGCTTCTGCGGCGGCGACCAAGTGGGTATCTTTGGTGTTAACTACACCGATAATAACGCCACTGCGGGCACACTCCTCGATAAGGGCAATCAGGTGGATAACGCCCGCTATACCTACGACGAAGAGAATATGAAGTGGACATCGCATGGCAATGTCTACTATAAAGATGCCGAGACCAATATCGACCTCTACGCCTACTATCCATACAGCAATGTGGAGAGCGTGTCGGCCTACAAGTTCGAGGTTGCACATGACCAGTCGGGCGCAAATGCTATTGATGGCTATGCGCAGTCCGACTTTTTGTGGGGCAAGGCAGAAAATGTCACCCCAACAGAGAATAAGGTGAAGATTAAGTTTAACCACAAACTTGCGTGTGCAAATGTTGTGCTCGCCGAGGGCGACGGCTTCGGGGAGGGCGAGTTCGAGAGCTTGGATAAGGGTGTTCTCGTTATGAACACCACCCGCACTGCCGAGGTTGACCTAGCAACAGGCAACATTAAGGCTGTAGGTGATGCCGAGCGCGAGGGTATCGTTATGAAGCGCGGTGTCGAGGGCTTCCGAGCTATTGTTGTTCCCCAAATTGTAAGGGCGGGCACACCTCTATTCTCTATCACCGTAGATGGCATAGGCTATCGTTTTAAGCGAGATGTCGATGCAACCTACGAAAGTGGCAAGCAGAACAAGTATACTATTAAGATTAACAAGAAGAAACATTCGGGCGACTATGAGTTTGTCTTGACCGACACCGAGATTATCGACTGGATTGCCGACCTCGACTCAAACGGTGGCGAGGCACGCCAATACTATGTTGTTCATTGCGACGAACCAGGCACTTTGGAGCAGAAACTTACCGAGGCAAAGAAAGACCCCGCAAAGATTAAGAACTTGAAGGTTAGCGGTAAGATTAATGCAACTGACTTCTACTTTATGCGCGATAGAATGGATAAGTTGCAGGCTGTTAACCTCAAGGAGTGTGAGGTTGTAGGAGATGCTAATGGTGAAGGTGCTAATGAAATTCCAAATAGTGCATTTTGTTATAAATATACCCTTATCTATTTCGAGTTTCCAGAAAAGATTGTAAAAATTAATGATTGGGCCTTTGCAGATTGTCATCAACTTTCTGGTGCACTTATCATACCAAATGAGGTAGTAGAGATTGGGCATTCAGCATTTAACGGATGCAGTAATATATCAACACTTTCGCTCCCTATTGGTCTAAAAAGAATATGCGATATGGCATTTACAGGTTGTTCTTCAATTGCTGAATTAAATCTTCCATCAACATTGATTGAGATAGGTTCATATGCATTTGCCTCAACAACTGGAGGTGTAAACAGCGGAGCAGGCCATATGAATATGTCTGGTACACTTATACTACCAGAATCTTTAACAACAATAGGCGAAGGCGCATTTTTACATTGTTCAAACCTCAAAGGTGGCATTACTATTCCATCGTCAGTAACTACAATAGAAAACTTTATATTTTACGGATGTAGTGGTCTAAATGGACAACTAATTCTACACGATGGTATTACAAAATTCACCGGTGAAACTTGTGATGGTATTAGTGCCTATTACACAGGTGCATTTAATGGTTGTGGATTTCAGGGCGAACTAAAACTACCTAAAGCTATTACAGAAATTCCATCTGGATATTTCCAAAATTGTCTTTTTTCAACCATAACTGCACTACCAGAGGATTTAACTTTTATTGGAAGTCGTGCATTTAGTGGCAATTGGCGCCTGATGGGTACACTTGAGTTTCCAGAGTCTTTGGTCTCATTAGGAGAAAGCGCTTTCAGTGGTTGTAGTAACCTTGAGGGTATTATACTTCCGTCTGACTTGGGAATAATCAAAAGTGGGGCATTTAACGGATGTTACTATCTGAATAGAATTGTTTGTCGTGCAACAGAACCTCCGATTTTACAGGGTAGTGTATTCGATGGTGTGGCAAAAGACAACTTTACAGTAGAAGTCCCAGAGCGTTCAATTAATCGCTATCAAAGTGCATCGGGTTGGAACGAGTTTAAGCGCATTGGTGCATACTACGATTTCACAATCTCGCGCCGACAGATGCGAGTATTGAATGCAGAGCACAGCAGAGAGTTTGTACTTCGTGCACCCGCAAACTATGCTTGGAGCGTAGAGAGTTGCCCAGAGTGGGTAACAGTAACCCCTTCAAGCGGTGTGGGTAAAGTAGAGGTAACTGTAACAGTCAATGAGATGACTGCAGCAGATGTTGGCACATTTGAGATAAATACTGGCTCATACAACAGTCCTAATTACGAAACACACGAAGGTCGCGCTGGAGAGGTTGTGTTCTTGCTTAATGACAAGGATGTCCGCGTGAAGATGTCTATTGAGCAGTACGACTATGAGTATGGCGATGGTGATGTGATTGTCAATCAAACAGCAACCGTTGGCAACGGTGTAAATCTTGTCTTTATGGGCGACTGCTTCGATGCTCGCGACATCGCTATGGGCTCGTATCTCGATGGCATAAATGAGGCTATCGGCTACTACTTTGATATTGAGCCATACAAGACATACCGCGACTACTTTAATGTCTACACCGTGGTGGGTATGTCGAACGACTCGGGCATGGGTACAGTCAACACCATTCGCGATGCCAAGTTCGGCTCGCAGTACACACTTAACGCTGGTGTATCGCCCAATACAGAGATAACATTCGAGTATGCTATGTTGGCAGAGACCGTGGAGGAGAGCAATATCAACAAGTCGTTGGTTATAATGGTGGAGAACACCACCGACTACGGCGGCGTATGCTACATGTGGGGCGATGGCTCGGCAATTGCAATATGTCCAATGAGCCGCGATGCTTATCCATACGACTTCCGTGGTATAGTGCAGCACGAGGCGGGCGGTCACGGCTTTGCAAAGTTGGGCGACGAGTATATCTACCACAATGCATTTATATCTGCGTGCCCTATCTGTAATGATGCAAGCATACCTGTGAGAAATGCCCATAGTTTAGGTTGGTATCGCAACCTCGCTCTTACAGGTGATATGGATGAGGTTGCGTGGTCGCACCTTATCTTCCATCCGAAGTATTCGAATATTGTAGATATTTACGAGGGCGGATATATGCACTCGCGTGGCATATTCCGCAGTGAGCCGAACAGTTGTATGAACAACAACATACCCTACTTCTCGGCAATATCGCGTCAGGAGGCTGTGGAGCGCATCAAGCGCTATGCGGGCGAGGAGTTCGACATTAACGACTTCTACGCTAACGATGTGCTCGACATGCAGGGCAACAAGAGCAACGCAGAACGCCTTAATGTAGAGTCAAGCATAGTAATCTCTTCGGGCGAGGGCAAGCAGATGCCTCCACGATATATGGGAGACAAACCCGTGTTGCGCAAGTAAAACAAACATAAGGCATGAATATTATGAAAAAAAATATCGCATTGGCAGCAATAGCACTAATGGTGGCAAGCTGCAATAAGGATATGGGTGGCGAGAAGCAGAGCTTCGACCCCACCGAGATACGCGTGGAGGCTTACATCAAGCAGACGCGCGCAACAGACACCTCATTCGAGATAGGCGATAGAATGAGCTTCTATGCCGTGGAGTACACGGGTGAGGATGTGGCAAAGTTGCAGGTTTCGGGCAACTACATCAACAATGAGGTTATGGTATATGATGGCACAGAGTGGCGTGGCGAAAGACCTCTATATTGGTCGAAGACACATTGCGACTTCTACGCAATATACCCATACCAGCACCCCGAAACGGTGAGCGAGTATATATTCCATCTCCCTCTTGACCAAAATAGACCCGAAACAGAGGAGGCACTATCGGGTTACGAGGCGGCAGACCTCATGTGGGCAAAGGCAGAGAAGATTAAGCCACCATACACAACCTATTTCGATGACGATGGCACGGTATGCACCCCTCCGATTGCCGAGGATCACTACTATCCCGTGCAGTTGCGATTCAAGCATATGATGTCGCGCGTAGTGGTAAAGTTGGAGCGTGGCGAGAACTATGAGGGCGAGCTCCCCGAGGATATCGCCGTACACCTCTACAACACCGTGACCACTGCCGAGGTAGACCTCACAAAGGGCTCGTTGCAGCGCTACGCCTATGGCGAAAAGGAGACTATAACAATGAAGCAACTCTCAAATGACACCTTTGCAGCGGTTGTTGTGCCTCAAAACATCGAGCGCAGAACACCACTCGTAGAGGTGACAATGGATGGCATTGCATACCTATTGTCTTACTCGACATCGTTCCGCCCAGGTTATCAGCACACTATCACAGTGACGCTCAACACCTCTCCCGAGCAGGAGAAGATTGAAATCAACATCGACGGCGAGGTCGGCGAATGGGAGTAGTAACCCCTATATGATGAGAGAGGGTGTCCAAGTTTCGTTGGACACCCTCAATTTTTGATATCAACACCAAAATATTCTCTGGTTTGTTAGGCGACTTTACTCTTGGTCTACAAAGTGCTCCAACGACTTCATGATATTACGCGAGTGTAGAACCATGGTCTTGGTCTCGGTGAGGATGTTGAAGAACAACATATTAGCCGATGACGAGCCACCTGTATCGCGCAAGCGACGCAACTGGTTCTGCATAACCTCGTCGATGAAGTTGAAGAGCTCATCGCGCTTCGTAAGCACCTCGTCCATATTGTCGAACGAGCGAGTGCGAAGCATGTGGTTGATGTCTCCAAAGATGTTCTCCACGCGGTCATTGATACACTTAAGGTCGTAGACCTGCTCCTTGGTAAGACCCGAGTGATTGTTGTCTACATGCTTGTAGCATGGACGTGTGATGTGGAGCAACGCCTTGCTTGTCTCCGAGATGTAGTCGACAACCTGAACATAGAAGTGGCCAGTGTTTACATCGCTCTCCTGGAGTGTACGCAACAAGGGGATGATCTCGTACTTCTGCTGGCGTGTATAATGGTAGAACTCCTCTGCCTCGCTCACCATGTCGCGGAGCACCTTGCGATTCTCCTTGAACACCGCTACGATGGTGCGGTCGTAGATCATAGTCACCTTCTCCATAGATGAACATACCTGCTCGGTGTAGGCGATAAGTGCCTCCTCGGGACTCTGCTTGAGGGTGTCGCTAATCTTCGCTACGGCAGACTCCTCAACCTCCTTCTCCTCCTCCTTCTTGCCCACATTGCTCTTGATGAGAAGACCTACGCAAAGCACGGTAACACCGATAGCCACAATGTTGAAGTCGTTAACAGCGATGTTCTGTCCGTATGCGAGGGCGAGGGTAACACCAAGGGCGATGATAAAGCCACCGAGAGCAGTGATGAACCAACCCATAATCACGGTCATAACGCCTGTTATGCGGTATACAGCACTCTCACGACCCCATGCGCGGTCAGCCAATGACGAACCCATAGAGACCATAAATACTACGTATGTTGTTGAGAGGGGCAACTTAAGTTGTGTACCGATAGAGATAAGGATAGCAGCAGCTGTGAGGTTTACGGTAGCGCGGATAAGGTCATAGTTAACATCGCCACGCTCCTCCTCGGGGAGTGCCACGAAGCGGCTGTCGATATACTCACGCATCTTGTGAGGCATGATAGACTCGATAGCAGTGCTAATTGCACGCGCCGCACGCACAATGCCACGTGAAGCGTTTGTTGCATCGCTATTTGTGGGTGATACCTCCTCGCTCTGTGACGAAAGCTTACGTTCGGTCTCGATGACGCGCATAGCCTTCTTCGATGTAAAGAGCGTGATTACCATTACCAAGCCCGCAGCACACATAATCCAGAAGTTTGCTTGCGTGGGGTTCATAAGAGCCGCCATAGACGAGGGCTCAACACCCGCATTTCGGGCAATCATATATGAGTCATAACCTGCATAGGGCACACCGATGAAGTTCACAAGGTCGTTACCCGCAAATGCCAAAGCCAAAGAGAATGTACCCGCAAGGATAGATACACGAAGGGTGTTCACCTTACAGCGCTGCAAGAGCCACAAGAGGAGTGAGCTACCAGCCCAAAGGATGAGCAGAGCCATGCCCGTGTGGTCATTTACATAGTTCTTGAGCACCTCGGGGATGATGTTTGTACTCTTAAGGCCCTTG
>JAGBTW010000112.1 GCA_017631135.1 Alistipes sp. | reverse complement strand
CGACAGAACGCTCTATATCCGTGGCCGCTGCAAGACCATGATTCTCTCGGGCTCGGGTCAGAACATCTACCCCGAGGAGATTGAGGAGCGCTTGAATAACCTCTATATGGTTGCCGAGTCGTTGGTTATCGAGAACAATGGCCGCCTCACAGCATTGGTTGTTCCCGACTACGAGTTGGCAAATGCCGAGGGCGTTAAGTTGGATAACCTCCAGGAGATTATGGACGAGAACCTCAAGCAGCTCAACACCATGGTTGCTTCATACGAGAAGGTTGCAAACATCGTCATCCACCGCGAGGAGTTCGTCAAGACCCCCAAGCGCAGTATCAAGCGCTATCTCTACAGCGCCGAGCGCCTCAACCTTAACTAATTGAGACAATAAACCAACCACAACGCCTACTCTTCGGAGTGGGCGTTGTTGCTTATGGATACAAGCAAAGCAGATGCGACCCACAAAGCAAGCTATGCTTGCACCCCACCAAGCGCAGCACCCCACTCACATCAACAGATATAGGAATATTTTTGTAATTATTATTTTTTTTACTATTTTTGCGAAATAAAGTGTTTTACACTTTGCGTGTGTGAGATAGAAACTTAATATTTATAAACTAAAACCTAAAAACCATGAGAAAACTTAACTTCTTATTTGCGCTCCTCGCAAGTGCGTTATGTGTGGTGGCTTGTACACCAAGCAATACGCCCGAGGATAAGCCACAGCCTGGACCCGACGCCCCAAAGCCCGAGATAACACTCGAGGAGGTAGAGGTGACATTCGAGGCCTTTACCTTCAAGGTTACGACAACCGTTGAGGGTACCTTGGGCTATACTGTAGTACCCGAGGGCGTCGCTACACCCAAGATTGACGAGATGTTTGCAGCCAACAGCGTGGATGTTGTAGACGAGGTGACGCTCACCATCGAGGGGCTCAACGACAACGCCAGCTATACGCTCTATGCTGTGTTGCGTGCCAAGGAGGGTGCGACATTGAGTGCGCCCAAAACACTGAAGTTTACTACTCCCGATGATGGCGAGGTGAACCCCGTCGTTATCCACGGCGCAACATACGATACCATCTCATTCTCTATCAACATCGATGGCAGCTACTTATTCCAGTGTATTGACAAGGCGTACCTCGAGTACAGCAACCTGACTCCCGAGGAGTATATCTCGACTCTCGGTTTCGGTATCCCCTCAAAGGGACCAATTACCGTTGATTGGGTAGATGGCAGCTCATACGGTGTTTACAACATGAGCGTGCGCGAAGATAGCGACTACTACGTTATCGCAGCCATCGCCGATGGTCAGAATGTTGTTGGTGACATCTTCTATGAGACTGTCCACACTCCCAAGCGTCCTGTATCTACAGCAGGTCTCACAACAGAGCTTACCGACATCACATCTACAAGCGTAAAGATTAAGACTACTCCCGATAGCAACGTCGTTGACTACTACATCCTTGTTCGCGATAAGGCGTGGTCTGACAGCATCGTAGCAGACTATGGCGAGAGCATGCTTGCAACACTTGTGACATACCCATCTTCAGGTTCATGGCAGCTTACAGGCGCTAACGAGGCTGTTTGGGGTGGCCTTAATCCCAACACCGAGTATATCTGTCACATCGTGGTTAATGACAACAAGGGTGCAAATGCATTGTCACTCGTGCCATTCAAGACACTCGAGCCTTCGGGCGCTGCGCCTGTAATCGAGGCAGACCTCACACCCACACAGAAGGAAGGTCACTACAATCTCAACCTTAATATCTTCTGCGCTGATGCTGTAAGCGTGAAGTATGCTTTCAATGCAAAGGCAGATGTTGACGATGTGCGTGACGAATTCAAGTACTCTGACTCAGATGTCGCGCGTATCTATGGTTTGCAACTCAGCGCTGAGCAGGTAGAGTCTATCCGCACTACAGGTCTCACACTCCCACAGGAGAACCTCTATCCAGGTGTAGAGTACGAGGCGGTAATCAGCGTCAAGAACTCGGAGAACACCGAGACTGTACTCTGTGTAATTGCAACTACTCCCGTTAAGCCTGTTCCTGCACGCGTGGAGTCAGACCTCTTCACATCGCTTCTTGGCAAGTGGAAGGTATCTTACTCGCTTGTGCAGTTCAACGACGTCGAGGTAAACATCTACGATGCAGAGGTTACTATTGCCGCAGGTGCTGACGATGCAAGCGCAGACTACTACCGTAGCCACAACCGCCTTGTAATTCAGGGCTGGCCCTTCAATGTCGAGGCAAGCGGCACACACGCCCCCATGCCTTACTACTCACCCACAGACCTCAAGGAGACAAGCTCATATTGGGCAAACAACCCCCAGTTGGCGCTCCGCGACTGCGGTCCAAAGATCTTCTTCGAGATTGCAGAGGGTGACGTTGTGACTATTCCATCGTCGAAGTCAGAGTACTTCTACAACTGGTCAAGCGATGGCACATTCTACTTCTTCGGTGCCGACACTACAAACGGCTGGACAGCACCTGCCACCTTCCCCGTAACCATCTCTGCTGATGGCGACACAATCACCATCGGTGCATGCCACTCGGGAGAGGAGTTCGGCAATGGCATCTATCGCCCTGCTGTATTCCGCAATAATGACCCCTGGGCTATTGCAACAGGTGACATCGTTCTTAAGCGAGTAAAGTAATAACTAACCGAGGTGGAGGTAGCAATATCTCCGCCTCCCTTCAATAAATATAGGTATGAAGAAGATACTATTTGCACTATTCGCACTCCTTGGCATCGTGGCGTGCGAAGAGACAAAGATTGATACACCAACCGAGACTCTCAAGCTCTCGGCAGACAAGAGCGAGATTGTAGCCAATGGCACTGATACGGTAACCTTCGAGGTTAAGAGTAGCGGTGATGAGGTTGTGGAGGGTGCAACAATCTATTTTGCCGACACCCACGAGGCATTGGAGGGCAACACCTTCAAGACAAAGTATGCTGGCGAGTATTCGTTCTATGCACAGCATGGTGATGCTAAATCACAGAAGCTTACCATCGTAGCAAAGGCCGAGGGTAGCAATGACGACTCTAACGATGACTCTAACGACGACTCCAATAACAACCCTGCAGAGAAGGAGTATGTGCTTGGTGTGTCACCCACAACAATCAAGGCCGATGGCGCAGAGAAGGCTCTCTTTACGCTCAAGGTAGATGGCAGCGAGGAGAGCAACTTCGAGGTATACAATGCTGCTAATGACACAAAGCTTGCGAGCAAGGAGTTTACCACAACCGAGGCGGGCATCTATACATTCTACGCTATGTGCGAGGGTGTTAAGTCTAACAGCGTGGAGGTTACAGCTACCGAAGTGGTTGTTGAGCAGCCAAAACCCATTACGCTCACCGCATCAAAGAGCAATATCAAGGCTAATGGCGTTGACTTTGCGCAGTTGACCGTAACCGAGGATGGTGGCGCAGATGTTACAAATTCGGCTACTATCTTCGTCAATGGCGGAGTGCTCAACGGCGGTAAGTTCGCCACCACCACACCAGGCACATATACCCTTTATGCCGTAAAGGGCGAGCAGAAGTCTAACGAGATTACCATCACTGCCGAGGAGGTTGCCACCTCTGG
>JAGBTW010000111.1 GCA_017631135.1 Alistipes sp. | reverse complement strand
GAGCTCTTCGACTTTGTGTGGGGCTCGGTGGCGGCACTCGACGCCATAGAGGAGGGCATAGCCAACTTCCACCTGTGGTTTCTTGCCAACTTGAGTCGCCCACTGGGCTTCTCGCCCGATAATGAGTACGTTGACGGCGCGTGGCTCGACATTCGCGATGGACACTTCACACCCCACGCCCTTATTCCAAGTGCTGCACTCACGCCCGAGAATGCCCGCATACTGCACGACATGCTCGAGTGCGACGTGCGCTACCTCGGCGAGATAGGTCTCAACCGCACCGAGCGCGTGGAGTTCCTCGATGCTATGCTCAAGTACTACGCCTACCACCTCGAGTCCATCCGCACCGTGGAGTCCATCCGCGTACTACGCGAGGTATTTTAATCCAAATCGCCCGCAAGCATTTCGGCAAGGGAGCGAATATGCCCGTCACAGCCATATAGCGAGTGCGCTACACGATGGTGCACCCAGTCGCGCTTATGCTCAAAGAGCGAAATCGCCTCGAGCATGCGGGAATCAGTCCCCTTAAAGACCTCATAGGCACTAAACACCGTATTATCTTGCGTAAGGAAGGGCTCAAACAGCTCTCGCCTATATGACATCGCTGCAAGCATTACGCTTATTAGCGCAATGGGATAGTCGTCGACATAGGCATCGAAGCACCTACCGACACGCAGAGGGTGACTAAAAGATGGTGTGCCCACCTCCTCGAGGTCTTCATAAGTAAAGCCAACCACCCACGCAGCATCGTAATCTATGAGGTGCATATCTCCGCTTGCGGTGACAATGATATTCTCGGGCTTTATATCGCCATGAGTACGTCTACTACGCAACAACGCCACAGCCATGCGGTCGAAGGCGCGCGAGAGGGCAGCATAATCACACTCGCCACTGCGCATGAGCTTATCTAGCGAGCGACCCTCAACCCATGGGGCTACGACAACATCGAGATTTGAGGCTACGCCATTAACCGTATACACGGTAGCCTCACCACCCATAAACGACGTGCCATATATCGCAGGGATGTTGCACCTGTGGCGTGGGTAGCACTTGAGCGCCATCTCCACGCCACTCTCCACCAGCACACAACGACACACCACAGCATGATTACCCACAAAGACATGCTCTGGGGTAATATGCTGTGGCGTGAGGTGCTTAAATGTGACGCACGCAGCACGAAAGGCGTTTGCCACATCTGTTAGTGTTGCCACAATATAGTGTTATTCTGTTACTCTACGACCTTCAAAAGTTCAACAAGCAAGCGCCAGAACTTGTCCACGGTAGCAATCTCGAGACGCTCGGTAGGCGAGTGTACGCCACGCAAGGTAGGACCGAACGACACCATCTCGAGGTGGGGGTACTTCTCGAGGAAGAGACCACACTCCAAGCCCGCGTGGATAGCACGCACCTTGGGCTCTGCACTAAAGAGGCGGCGATAGCACTCTACGGATGTCTTGAGCAACTGTGAGTCGGGGTTAGGAGCCCAACCTGGGTAGCCATCAGAGTGCTCTACATCGAAGCCAGCGAGATAGAATACCGACTCGATAGTCTGTGCTGCGTAGAGCTTTGCACTCTCAACTGATGAGCGCTGCGATGTTGTAACAGTAATTTTCTGCTCCTCGTGGTTGAACTTCACAGATGCGAGGTTAGAAGATGTCTCTACGAGGCCTGGCATAGCGAACGACATAGCCAAGACACCGTTGGGGAGACCCACGATGGTGAGAAGCAAGTAGCACATATCGTCGTTAGACATAACGACAGCGGGTGCCTTCTCGACATCCTCAACCGCAAAGCGCATATCGGGCTCGGTGTGCTTGAACTCCTCCATCAACGCCTCGCCAAACTCCAAGTAACGCTCCTCGAAGTCCTCCTTTGACTCTGTGGGCACACCTACGATGGCGTATGCCTCGCGAGGAATAGCGTTGCGCAAGTTACCGCCATTGAAGTCGGCAAGAACAAGCTGGAACGTATCTACAGCGTTGTAAAGGAAGCGCGCAAGGAGCTTGTTAGAGTTTGCACGACCCTTGTCGATGTCGTCACCCGAGTGACCACCCAACAAGTCGCCTACCTCGAGGCGCACGAAGCTGTAACCCTCGGGAACCTCCTCGGTCTCGTACTCCATGTGTGCCACGGTGTCGATGCCACCCGCACAGCCGATGAACAACTCACCCTCATCCTCCGAGTCGAGGTTGATGAGGTACTTACCTGTGAGCATGCCCTCGCCAAGGCCAAAAGCACCTGTGAGACCTGTCTCCTCGTCAACAGTAAAGAGCGCCTCGATTGCAGGGTGCTCCAAAGTCTCGTCGAGCAACACAGCCAAGGCTGCTGCCATGCCGATGCCGCAGTCTGCACCGAGCGTTGTGCCCTCGGCATATACCCAACCATCCTTGATGAAGGTGCGGATGGGGTCGTTGTCGAAGTCGAACTCAACATCCGAGCGCTTCTCGCACACCATATCCATGTGTGACTGAAGGATAACCGCAGGGCGATTCTCATAGCCTGCAGTAGCTGCCTTGCGTATTACGACGTTGCCCGTAGCATCTGTCTCGTGCTCGAAGCCATGCTTTACGGCGAAGTCCTGAAGCCAAGCGATAATCTTCTCCTCTCTCTTTGATGGACGGGGAACACGAGTGATGTCATCAAACTGCTCCCAAATAAGTTTGGGTTCTAAATCTCTGATTGTCATAGTAGTTTTATTTAGTAGTTATACTTATGTTTATTTGTTAACTTTCTCTCTCTCGAAGAGCGTTACACCCTTAAGCAAGGGGTTGCGACGACCAAGCACAAGCGACTCGACAACGAGCAACAGCAGTGCCGCGCCCAAGAACCACATATACTCCTCGTCATACTCCTCGAAGTTGCGCAACGAGAGCTCCGTAGTGCCAAGCTTGTCGAGCTCCGCAACAATCTCCTCGAGTCCAAAGCTCGAGTTGGTCGAGCGAATGTATACGCCACCCGCTGCAGAGGCTATGTCGTTAAGCAGCTGCTCGTTGAGCTTCGTAACGACCATCTTGCCATCCTCATCCTCGATCATCTTGCCGTCAATCTTGAGCGCCGTACCCTCTGGCGTACCGATGCCGATGCAGCATATCACCACACCCTCCTCCTTGGCGCGCTCGGCAACCGACAGCGCCTTATTGTCGTGCGCCTCGCCATCCGTAATAAGGATGATAACCCTGCTATGCGAGGTGCGCGTATTGTTCGAGAATGATAGCAACGCTGTCTCCAACGCCTCGCCTACATCTGTGCCTTGGTTGGCAATAAGCGCGGGCGAGAGGCTCTTTAGCTTCGACTCCGCCATCTTATAGTCCGATGTTATGGGCAACAACACCTCGACATCGTCGGCAAAGGCCACGATGCCCACATGGTCGTTTGTCATGTGGCGCGTGAGCTGCTGAATAGCATGGCGCGTGCGTGCCATACGGCTGGGCTCGGTATCCTCGGCAAGCATCGAGTTCGACACATCCACAACAAGGACAATCTCTCTACCCACGGTCTCCACGCTGCGTAGCTTGACACCCGTCTGGGGGCGCGCAAGTGCCACAACCGCAAAGCCCACAGCCAGCGCAAAGAGCGACACCTTTATCCATCCGCGAGCACGAGAGCGCTCGGGCATAAGCTCAAACAACGTAGCGCGATTGCCAAAACGGCGCAATTTGCGCTCTGCCCATAGGCGTGTGAGCCAATAGCCGACCACAATCACGGGTACGACAACAAGCAACCACAGCCACTCGGGGTTTGCAAATTCAAATATACCTATTTCACTCATCGTCATACTGTTTTAGGGCAAGCGGTTAAGCACCACCTTATCAATCAAAAACTCCAAACACAAGAGCAGCAAGCCGAGCACCACCCATACAATGAAGTGCTCCTCGTAGTTTTGATACTCCGTAACCTGCACCTTGCTCTTTTCGAGCGTGTTAATCTCGTCATATATAGCGCGCAACGCATCGTTATCCACCGCTCGATAGTACTTACCGCCCGTCATCGAGGCAATCTCGCGGAGCAGCTCCTCGTCAATCTCGACATCTGCCATCACGGTAGTCTGGTTGCCGAATATATCCACCGCAGGGTAGGGAGCACGACCGCGCGTGCCGACACCTATGGTGTAGACCTTAATGCCCATGTCGCGTGCAATCTCCGCAGCCATGAGTGGTGACACCTGACCGCGATTGTTCACACCATCCGTGAGCAAGATGATAACCTTCGACTTGGCACTGCTCTCGCGCAGACGGTTTACCGCCGTTGCCAAGCCATTACCTATGGCTGTGCCATCCTCAACCACACCACTACGCAGACGCGAAAGCATGGTCTCAACGGTCGCCTGATCCGAGGTTAGGGGTGCTTGTGTGAACGCCTCACCCGCAAATGCTACAACGGCAATACGGTCACCACGGCGCTCTGCCACAAACTCCGCAGCAAGGCGCTTGGCAGCTGTCAACCTGTCGGGCTTAAAGTCGCGGGCAAGCATAGTGCCCGATATATCCATCGAGAGCACAATGTCGATACCATCTGTCGTGGTCTCACTCTCGTGGGTTATCTCCACGGGGCGCGCAAGGGCGATGATGAACATCACAAACGCCACAAGGCGCAACACAATGGGTGCATGACGCAACCAATAGCGCAGGGTGCGCGGTGCACGACGCGTGCCCGTCGTAGAGACTGTAAGCGTGGCCTCGCGGCGCGCTACGAAGATGTAGTATAGCGCAATGAGCGGAACTAAAACCGCCAACCACAATATGTTAGGATACAAAAAATTCATAACTACCAATTCTTCTTACCAGGTATTACCACACCCTTCTTCTCGTTGTTGAGCTTCTCTTGGGTCTTATCCTCCTGTGCCTGTATAGCATCGAGCATGCGCTGCTTCTCGGGTGTCAACTCCTGCTTCTCGGGTCTGCCACCACCGTCGCGCTCGTTGTCGCCCTGTGGCTTGTTGTCGTTATCCTCGCCATTCTCGTTGCCATCACCATTCTCGTCCTCTCCGCCACCATTTTGGTCATTTTGAGAATTATCATCTTTGTTGTCATTCTCATTTTGGTTGGGGTCGTTGTTGTTTTGGTTGTCGCCACCCTCACCATTCTGATTCTGATTTTGGTCTTGATTTTGGTTCTGCTGGTCCTGATTTTGGTCTTGGTCTTGATTTTGTTGCTGGTTCTGCTGATTTTCAGCGGCACGCTTTTGGTCAACTATACGCTTGGTGAGCACATAGTTATACTTGACCTCCTTGTCATCGGGATTTAGGCGCAGTGACTCGCGGAACGAGTTGAGCGCAGCCTCGTACTCCTCCTGCGCAAAGAGGCTCTCACCAAGATTACGATATAGCTCCGCGCGCTGCTTATTAGAAAGAAGCGTATCGGCAATAATCTGCTCGTAGTAGGCATTCGATGTTTTGTAGTCGTAGGTATCATCCCCCTCTGCCTTATTGGCTGTTGCCTGATAGTAGGCATTAGCACGATTGTAGAGCGCCTCGTAGTTTAGCGAGTCGTAGTCGAGGGCACTGTTGTAGTTGTTTAGGCTACGACGATAGTTGCGGTTTTTGAACAACTCGTTACCATCGCGCACCAAGCCTCGCTCCTTGTGATACTGTGCCATGGCGCACTCGGGCATTGCGACGCCCAACACCGCCAAACAGAGCACAGCAAATATGTATTGGTACAATCTCATTAATCTTGAATATTTGTCTCGATGTTTATAACCTGCTTACCCTCATAACGTTCGCCACTCGCGAGTTTGGTGTTCTCAACGAAGTAGAGCGCACGGTTTAGGTTCTCCTCGTTATCCTCCGCCTCGGGCTCTGCCTTTGCGAACTTAACCATGTCGGCGGTACGCAATATCGTAATTAGGTCATTACGGCTCTGCGAGGGCATATCCTTGTCGCGCAGTGCTACGATAATCTCGTCGGTGGTCATCTCCAACGCTCCAACATTCCAGCGACCCGAGATATAGGTGCGCAGGATAGATGTTAGCGCAGTGTAGTATGCCTTGAACTTGCCCTTTTGCCACAACTTGCGGTGACCAAGCTCGATAAGCGCCTTGTTGGCAACGACATGGGGTGGTATCTTGGGTGCAGGGGGAGGCGCCAAGCGACGATTGCGCAAGTAGCGCAACAGCATCACAACAACAGCCCACGCCAATAAACCAAAGAGTATTAGCGATATAGCTCCATAGATAACATAATCCTTAATCTCTGCAAAGATAAACGGCAAGTCCTTCTGCGCAAAGAGACCCGCATCGCGCAACTTCTGTCGTGCAGCGAGGCTATCGACCACAATGCCGTTGGTTGCGGGGTCGAACTTGATAAAGAGCGTGGTATCGAGCTCCTCATAGCCCTTGACAGTGAGGCGCAACGTGTCGGGCGAGTAGAGCGTATCGGCCTTGTCGCGGTTCTTCTCGAGGTAGGCAATCACAGGCACAAAGGGTATGTTGCCCGTCTCCATCACCGCCAAGCGGTAGCGCTTACGCAGGTGCAAGCGACGACCATCAACCTTAAGCGTGTCGATGGGATAATCCTCGATGACCTCGAGGATGTCGTCGTTATACTCCTTGTATGTCGACATCGCGAGTTTCGCTGCGTTGAGGCTATCGCGCTGCTGGCGCGTGAGTAACTTTCCGTAGGTTGGGGGTGCCCACTGCGTAGCCACATCTACCTCGACATCTATAGTATAGTCGAAGTGGTCACCCACCTCGACACTATCCTTCGATAGGCTGCCGCTGACAACAGGTACCTGGGCAAGGGCATCCGCGCCACATACCACAACTGCCATAAAGGCGATAAGCAGTGCTCTTAAGTTATATGTAAGTCGTTGTATCATCGTTGCTTAAACATCTTTATAAGCTCCACAACATAGTCCTCGCCCGTAGCCACGACCGCCTCGTCCACGCGATTTTGCTGCATAAGCAGATGCATGGCGGTGTCACGCTTGTCGAAAGCCTCGCTCCAGTAGCGGCGCACAGCACGCGACGAGGTGTCGAGCCACTCGCGACGACCCGTCTCGGCATCCTGCACCTCGACGATACCCACATTCGGAAGCTCCCTATCACGCTGGTCGTAGACCTTGATTGCCATGATGTCGTGCTTCGACGAGGCTATCTTAAGTGCATCGTCCAAACGCTCCATGTCGCCCTCGGAGTTGATGAAGTCGGAGAGCAAGAAGCATGTAGCACGCTTCTTATTAACGCCCACAAGATAGCGCAAAGCCTCCGATATGTTCGTAGATGTGCCCTGGGGCTCGAAGCCTACAAGCTCGCGGATAATCATCATCACATGTGCACGACCCTTCTTCGGGGGGATGAACTTCTCCACCCTATCCGAGAAGAGTATACAGCCCACCTTGTCGTTGTTCTTCACTGCCGAGAAGGCGAGCGTCGCTGCCACCTCCGTGATGACGTTCTTCTTGGTAAACTCCTTGGAGCCGAACATGCGCGAGGGAGAGACATCGACAATGAGCATCATCGTGAGCTCGCGCTCCTCCTCAAAGACCTTGACATGGGTGCGCTCCGAGCGTGCCGTGACATTCCAGTCAATATCGCGCACATCGTCGCCCATGCGATACTCGCGCACCTCGGCAAACGACATACCGCGACCTCGAAAGGCCGAGTGGTACTTGCCCGCGAAGATGGCATCCGAGAGACCGCGCGTCTTAATCTCGATTTGGCGCACTCGCTTGAGTATGTCCTGTTCGGTAAGGTGCATTAGGGTACAATGACGTTGTTAAGAATCTCTGTAATAATCTGCTCCGAGGTGATGTTGTTTGCCTCGGCCTCGTAGGTGAGACCTATGCGGTGGCGCAATACATCGTGACACACAGCACGCACATCCTCGGGGATGACATAGCCACGACGCTGGATGAAGGCGTAGGCGCGCGCAGCCTTTGCCAAGGCGATAGAGGCACGAGGCGAGCCACCATAGGCGATGAGCGACTGCAGCTTGTTGAGGTGATACTCCGCAGGCTCGCGCGTAGCGAAGATGATGTCGATAATGTACTTCTCAATCTTCTCGTCCATGTATACCTTGCCAACAATCTCGCGGGCACGCATGATGTCCTCGGGCGAAACGACCTTGTTAATCTCGGGCATGCCGGCACCCGAGATGTTAAGGCGCACAATCTCGAGCTCCTCCGAGCGCTTGGGGTACGATATTTTTGCCTTGAGCATAAATCGGTCCACCTGTGCCTCTGGCAATGGGTATGTACCCTCCTGCTCCAAGGGGTTCTGCGTTGCCAACACCAAGAATGGCTGGGGAAGGGGGTATGTAGCGTCGCCAATTGTCACCTGCTTCTCCTGCATAGCCTCCAAAAGCGCGGACTGCACCTTTGCGGGCGAGCGGTTAATCTCATCGGCGAGGATGAAGTTGGCAAAGATAGGACCTCGCTTCACCGAGAACTCCTCGTTGCGCTGCGAGTAGATGAGCGTACCGATAAGGTCGGCGGGCAACAGGTCGGGCGTGAACTGTATACGCGCGAACTTGGCATCTATGGCCTTTGAGAGCGAGGTGATAGCCAAGGTCTTGGCAAGACCTGGAACACCCTCCAACAAGATGTGTCCGTCGGACAAGAGGCCTATAAGCAGCGTATCTACAAGGTGCTGCTGACCTATGATTACGCGTGAAATCTCCTTGCGCAAGGTGTCGACAAATACCGACTCCTCCTGAATTTGAGCATTGAGTTCTTTGATGTTAACTACTTCGTTCATTGTTGTTTATCTTATATTTTACTCTTTGTTCGTCTACTTTTTAGGCATCAGTGTATCTGCAAAACGCAACCCGCAGCCTATATATTGCAAAGTTACAAAAAAAATAGTTGTTTTCGCTACTCGTAGAGGCGTATTCCCTCTATGGGCTCTACGAGTGTCGTTGCTGCGTCCCAAGCCTCTCGCTCGGTAGCATCTCCGCGCGTAGCATCCTCGAAGTTGTAGCCTATGCTCTCGAGTGCACAGCGCAATGCCGCATCCTGTGCAGCATAGCTGCTACCCCATGGCACATAGGGTATCGGATATAGTTTGTCATACTCCACAACCTCAATATCCACGCCAATGCCATCACCCCAATCGCCAAAGCCCTTGGCATCGAGACACATAAACGTGATGGGCGCATACTCCAAATAGAGCGAGCCTATGGTGCGGCGCGTGACATCCATGCCACAGTTCTTGCCCTGCGTCGTAGAGCCGACAAGCGTAACGGGGATGTCCAAGCCTCGCAAGCCCATAATTACAAGCTCCGATGCCGAGGCGCTATTGTCCGACACGATGACGGTGAGGTGGTCGATGCCGAGGTTGAACTCCATGGCTTGGAGCTTGAACAACTCACTTGTCTCGGCGCGCTTATTCTTTGGGTTGCGGCGCGCCTCGCACAACACACTACCCTCGTATGAAGCGGGGAGGAGTGTCGAGGTGAGCTTTAGTGCCGAGCTCAACGAACCTCCGCTATTGATGCGTAGGTCGAGCACAACCTCCGTGATACCCTCGCTTGCGAAGTGAGCCAACGCCTCGACAAGCTCAATATCTGACGCGGTGTCGAAGCCCGTATAGACGAGGTAGCCCACACGCTTCACTCCCTCAATAATCTCGCTGTGTGCAACCGTACACTCCTTGTACGCAGCTGCCGTGAGCTCCACGGCGTAGCTCTCTTGGTCACCCTCGGGAGTATATTGGCGGCGCACCTGTAGTCTTATGTTCGAGAGCTTGTTTTGGTATATCGAGTTAAAGAGCGTCAGATAGTTGTTGGGCGTTATGTAGTTGTTATCCACCTTGACAATTACATCGCCACGACGCACACCACCCTCCATAGCGGGTGAACCCTCAAAAACATTATCCACAACGAAGCCATAGTAGCTATTCTCCTTGTCGATGATGACGATTGTCGTGTGCAGGTCGATGCCAAAACCCATGGTCTCGGTGCGCGTAGAGGCTGGGAGCTCGCGTATGTAGGAGTAGAGCACTCGCTGACCCTTCGAAGTGAGGTATCCATCGTCGGTGTTGGTCGTAAGGCGCAACAGCACATTACCGAGGTAGTCCTCCCACGCTACGCCACGGTCAAAGGAGTTGCACTTCTTGGCAACCTCATCCAACCAGTAGTACTCCGCCTCGAGACGCTGGTCTATGTAGTCAATCACCTCTCTGTCGACCGAGCTGTTGCCACCACTATTTGGGCGGTCTACGCCAGGGTACGAGGGCGAGGTACATGCCGCAACGAGCATGGTTAACAATATCATTATGCGCTTCATAATCATCTATTTAGCAGTGTTATTATCCTTGAAATATTTGCAGTACTCGGTTATGCCACACGCCTCGCACTTGGGTTTGCGTGCAACGCAGGTGTAGCGACCATGCAGAATGAGCCAGTGATGAGCTATGGGCAGCAACTCCTTGGGAAAGCCCCTCTCCAACTGACGCTCCGTGGCAAGCGGGGTCTTGGCATTGCGGCTCAAACCTATGCGTGCGGCA
The DNA here is from genome assembly GCA_017631135.1 of Alistipes sp. Lineage (GTDB taxonomy): Bacteria > Bacteroidota > Bacteroidia > Bacteroidales > Rikenellaceae > Alistipes. Next base: position 3,995 of record JAGBTW010000111.1, on the reverse strand, counting down.
ACACGAAAGACATGCGTATCTACGGGCATCACCTCTCTGCCCCACAACACCGCACCCACAACATTTGCCGTCTTGCGACCCACACACTGCAACGACTGCAGGTCATCGGGGTCGGTGGGCACCTCGCCACCAAACTTTTCCACTATCTGTCGCGAGAGTGCTGCAAGATGCTTCGCCTTGTTATTCGGGTAGGAGATGCTCTTTATATAGTCGTATATCTCCTCCACCGTAGCCTTTGACATAGCCTCGGCAGTGGGATATGCCTCGAACAATGCGGGCGTGGTGAGGTTCACGCGCTTGTCGGTGCACTGCGCCGAGAGCACAACAGCCACGAGTAGCTCGAATGGGTTACGAAAGTCAAGCTCGCTCTCTGCCGTGGGCATAGCCACCGAGAAGTACTCCACAACGCCTCTATATCGCTCCTTTGTAGTCATAGTCTATCGCTTTGTTTTGTGCCACATGCGCCAACACACCTTCTTTACGAAGAGCCCGTACGAGGCGATGTTCCTCTTCAGTGCTCTGTACTCCTTAACATCTCTGCGCCAGCGCCTTATATACTCTCCAACGCTACCATTATAGGACAACACCCACAACGTCGTATTGTGCTTTTCGGTGAGCAGCTCATCGCTTAAGCGCGAGTCGTTGTATCGCTCGTCGTACCACAAGCTGATGTCATAGAGCGAGTCGACAAATGCCATGCGCCTCTTGTAGTTAGGGCTGTGACTCACGCTCTCGTTCAGCACGCGGTGCACAGACATAGGGCAGTCGATAGCCATACATCGGCTGTTGGCAGCAAACCACAGCCACATGGGCAGGTCGTCGGTCAACCACTCGGGGTGCTCCTCGGGGCGTACATCGGCGTAGTAGCGCTCGACAAGCTCCTTGCGTGCCACAACGGTGCAGTTCTCCGCGGGGTTACGGCGAAGCATAGCCTCTAATGTCGTTGTGCACTCTCCCTCGGGGTAGATGGTGGTTGCGCCACTCTCATCCACACGCTCCGAGCGACCATAGCACATGCCGACATCGGGGTTTTGCTCCAAGAGCTCCACCTGCATCTGCAACTTCTTGCGATGGGTGAAGTAGTCGTCGCCATCGAGCATTGCGATGTAGCGACCATGTGCCGCAGCTATGGTGCGACGGTAGTTCTCCCTGAAGCCCACATTACTCTCCGAGCGCACTATGCGTATCGCCTCGGGGTACTGACTCTGGTAATCGAGGAGTATGTTTAGTGTGCGGTCGGTGCTGCAGTCCTCGCCCACGACAATCTCTATCGGGAAGTCGGTCTGCTGACGCAACACGCTCTCTATCGCCGTGGCGATATAGCGCTCGTGGTTGTAGGTGGTCATGACCACCGATAGCATCACCTCTCTCATTGGTCTATAGTTTAGCAAGTTTAGCGAAGTTGGCAAGCAGTGTCTTTGTGCCATAGCTGTCGAAGGCTATGACAACCTTGTGGTCGGTAGCAAGGGGCTCGATGCGCTCTACCCTGCCAGCACCAAACTTGGGGTGCGACACCCTATCACCCACCTTGTAGGCACACTCACCAAGTGTGGTTGCAGCACCATCGCGGTGCACACCCACCGAGCGCATGCCTGCACGAGCGGGGTCTACGGGAGGGGGTGTATTGATAATCTCGGGGCGTGGACGAGCGTTGCCACCCGCAGCACCACCCACGGGGCGAGTACTGCCACTGCCATAGCGACTCTTTAGCGACTCGAACTTGGGTCGTGAGCCCTCGCCATCGTCAAGAGCACGCTCCCAACGGTTGCGACCCGCGAGCTCCTCGATGTTGAAGTTAGCCTCGAGGTACTCCTTGTCAATCTCCTTGAGGAAGCGGCTGGGCGATGTATTCTCGGTCTTGCCCCACACACGACGCATCTCGGCATAGGTAAGCATAAGACCCTTCTTGGCACGCGTGATGGCCACATACATCAGTCGACGCTCCTCCTCCAGGTCGTTTATAGACTCCACCGAGCGGCTCGAGGGGAAGAGACCCTCCTCCATGCCCACGATGTAGACATAGTCATACTCGAGACCCTTTGCCGAGTGCACGGTCATAAGCGTAACCTTGTCACCCTCCTCCTCGGTATCTTGGTCGTTTTGGAGCATCATGTTCTGCATCCACTCATCTATCGAGGGGGTGTAGTTCTCCTCGCGGAGTCCATCCTCCATCTCGCGGTCGCACTCATCCTCATACGAGCTCATCATTGCCAAGAGCTGGTCGAGGTAGTCCTTTGCGGTGTCATTCTCGGGCTTCTTCTCTACCTCCAAGGCGTGCAGTATACCCGAGCGCGTCATCACCTCCTTGGCAAAGTCGCACACACCCATCTCGGTGCGTAGCGCAGATAGCTCGTTTATCAGGCGCACAAAATCACCCACCTTGCGCACCACGACCTTCTCCACCTGGTCCATGGGCTGTGTTGAGGCGACAAGCTCGTGCACTGCGTGCCACATAGATGTGCCCCTCTGCGCTGCAATCTCCGCTATGCGCGCTATTGTCGTGTCGCCAATGCCTCGCGCAGGGTAGTTAACGATGCGCTTGAACGACTCATCGTCGTTGGGGTTGAGGATGACACTGAAGTAGGCTATGAGGTTGCGCACATCCTTATGCTCAAGGAGCGACATGCCCTTGTAGACACGATAGGGGATGCCCCTGCGTGCAAGTGCCGACTCGAAGAGACCGTGCTGCTTGTTTGTGCGATAGAGAATTGCGAAGTCGCTCCACTTGGCACCCTCACGCGCCTTATTCTTGATGTCCATAGCCACCTCTACAGCCTCGTAGCTATCCTCCAAGACGCGCACAAGCGATATTTTGTCGCCCATGTCGGCTGCCGAGAAGCACCTCTTATCCAAGCGGCGCGAGTTGTTCTTTATGAGCGAGTTAGCCGCCTCGACGATGGTCTGCGTAGAGCGGTAGTTCTGCTCGAGTTTGTAGACCTTCGCTGTGGGATAGTCCCTCTGGAACGAGAGGATGTTCTCAATCTTCGCTCCGCGGAAGGCGTAGATGCTCTGTGCATCGTCACCCACAACACAGACGTTGGAGTGCTTCAACGCCAAGCGACGCACGATGATATACTGCGCCATGTTGGTATCCTGGTACTCGTCGACAAGGAGGTACTTGAACCTATCTTGGTACTGCTCCAGCACATCGGGGGCATCGCGCAAGAGGATGTTGGTCTGCAGAAGCAGGTCGTCGAAGTCCATAGCACCGTTGCGCTTGCAGCGTTGGCAGTACTCGTTGTATATGTCACCCACCTCGGGCATCTTCGCCTCGCGGTCCTCCGCGCCAAGCGTAGCGTTAGCGATGTAAGCACCAGGCGTGATGAGGCAGTTCTTCGCCATAGATATGCGCGCAGCAACAGCCTGGGGCTTGTAGCGCTCCTCGTTGAGGTTTTTATCCTTGATAATCGCCTTGATAAGGTTCTTGACATCGTTGGGCTCGTAGATGGTGTAGCTCTGTGTGTAGCCTATGCGCTCGGCATTCTCCCTCAACAGGCGGGCAAAGACCGAGTGGAACGTGCCCATGCGTATGAAGCGCGCCTTGGGACCCACGAGCTTCTCGATACGCTCACGCATCTCGCGCGCAGCCTTGTTGGTAAAGGTCAGTGCGAGGATTGACGAGGGGTCTACGCCCTGCGACAACATGTAGGCGATGCGCGTAGTGAGCACACGCGTCTTGCCCGAGCCCGCACCCGCAATGATAAGCGTGGGACCATCGTAGTTGACAACGGCTTCGCGCTGCACAGCACTCAAGCCCTCCAATATATTCGTATTATCTTGACTCATAACTCTTTTATATTCCATAAATTAACACACCCGCAACGCCCGACAGCACGATGAGCAATATGGGGTTAACCTTGCGTGCCGAGGCAACGAGCACCGCGACAAATATCACCCAGCTCCACACATCCGTGAAGCTGCGACCCTCGGTCGAGTGGGGGAAGATTAAGAGCAGCGCTGCCGACATTATCATACCCACAACGACGGGCTTCATG